>JAEUQZ010000203.1 GCA_016788965.1 Anaerolineae bacterium
TGTCTATTTACCAACATGCTGAAAGTCCATCTATCTATGGTGGGCGATGGTATGAGGTAATGCATAAACTGATATCAGAAGCTTATAAAGAAAAGGGAATACGCTACAACATTCGAGCCAATCAGTATGATAAAGGAAAGGCTGAAGACTATTTCCTCCAGGGAATTCAGAAGCTGTTTGATATGGGCATTGAGAGAATCTTGTTCATAATTGACGAGATCGAGTACTTGAGTTTTGACACAAGTCCGGAGAAGCACTGGAACTCGGATTTTCGCTCGCTTTGGTCATGTCTTCGTGCGGTTGCACATCGTCTGGACCAGAGACTGTGTTTCTTGGTAGCCGGTGTAAATGCTCGTATGGTTGAGACTCTGGTAGTTCAAGGAGTTGATAACCCTGTTTATCAATGGATAAGCCCCATCTATATTCCCGCGTTTACAAATGATGAAACCCGAACAATGGTGCGAACATTGGGGCGGCCGACGGGTTTGCTTTTTGATGAGGATGCATATCTATTCCTAAACATTACCTATGGCGGCCATCCTTACATGATCCGTCAGGCATGTAGTTGGCTTCATACCAACTTTAGAGGACAAGAACGTCCAATTCGAGTGTCTGTCTCCCAATTGCAGCGTTCGCAAGAAGAGCGAGACAGGCATTTGGAGAGCCAGAGCCTAGTAGATCAGATTATCTACTTGCTTGTGAATTGGTATTCTGAGGAATACGAGATTCTAAGGGCTTTTGCTGCTGATGAGGAAAATGCAGCTTTCCTTAATGAGTTGTACGAAGAACGCAAGCACGAAGTAAACCACCTCTACCAATATGGTTTGATTGCTAACCATAATGGGCGTCCCCATTTTACGATTGAAGCTGTGCGACGACATCTTTGTACGTCAAAATCCGCTGACGAAATAAAGCATCTACAAATGCAGAGCGCTTCGCCTGGTGCGATTGGTGATGAATTAGCCGAACTCAAGGAGTTTTGGTCAAAAAGCAGTGCGTTAAGAAATGACCTGGAGTATCGGCTGAGAAGGTTAGTGCGTCTATTTCTGAAGCAGAAATACGCAAAGGAATGGGGAAGACATGTCAGAGATTACTTGCCAGAAAAACGGAAGACTCTCCTAAGTAATGTGGACGATGAAAACCTGCTTTCGGAGTTGTACTTAAGCGAGCTTATAGTCATCATTGAGCAGAATTGGGCAGCTTTTACTGCTTTTGAGCAATATCGGTTGCCCAAACATAAAGTTCAAACATACCTCCAGTTCATAAACGAAACCCGAGGGGATGCTCATGCAAAACCAATGACCGAACAGGATATTCATACCTTGAGGGTCTTTGTCAATGCATTTGATGAGATTCTCCGTCAATTCGACTTATGAACGCTTGTATTGGTCAGTTTTCTTAGAACTCTGAACGTTTCTCCAATGAGAGTTACCAGAATGTCGCCCTTCTCGCCTCAAATCGTGCTAATTTGAACTGACGAGGGTGAGTAGATTAGCGCCACGAGGAAGGGGATGTCAGAAATGTCGCTGCGGGCCTCACTGACACGGGCGACATTTCCGACAATTCAGGTGTGCGGATACCGGGATGGGAACCTGTCGGCTTGAATGCTGACGCCACAGTTGAGTCATTATCGTTCCCATCCCGGCCCGATCAATTCTCAATTCTCGGTTTTCTCAACTCACCTCGGCGAGGCGGACGACGGCGCCGGTGTGCTGCGACTGGGTGGCGGCCAGGGCAGCCTGGAGCGCGGCGCGGGCGTCCTTCGGGCTGACGCTGGGGGCTTTCTGGTCGCGGATGCAGTCCACGAAGTGGGCGATCTGGGCGGTATAGGCCGGGCCGAAGCGCTCCTTGAAATAGGGCACGATGTCGTAATGCCCGCCCTGGCGGTTGAGGAGCGTCACGGCGGTTTCCTGCAAGTAGCCGATCTGCAGAGCGCCCTTCGTGCCGATGACGTTGGCCTGGATGTCGTAGCCGTAATGGGCGGTGCGGCTGACCTCGACGTTGCCCAATCCTCCACGGGCGAAGCGGACGTTGATCATGGCGTTATCGACATCGCCGACGGTCAGCAGTTCGGGATAGACCAGCGAGGCCACCTCGGAATACACGCGGTCGATCTCGTCGTTCATCAGCCAGCGGAGCAGGTCGAAGTCGTGAATGCCCATATCGAGGATCAGGCCGCCGCTGACGGCGGGGTTGGCGTATTCCAGGCTGGTGGCGAAGGGGTCACGCCCGATGGAGCGGACGACGACCGGGTCGCCGATGGCTCCGGCGTCGATCTGCTGCTTGGCGGCGGCGTAGGCTTTATCGAAGCGGCGCATGAAGCCGACCTGGAACATGACGCCGGCTTTCTCGACGGCGGCGATCATGTCATCGGTGGCGGCGAGGGTCAGGGCGGTGGGTTTTTCGCAGAAGATGGCTTTGCCGGCCTCGGCAGCGGCGATGACGACCTCGCGGTGGGTGTGGGTCGGGGTGACGACGATGACACCCTGCACGTTGGGGTCGGCCAGCAGGTCGTGGTAGTCGGTGTAGGTCTTCAGGCCGCTGATGCGGTCAGCGAACTCGGTCATGACCTCCGGGCGGTTGTCGGAGATGGCGACGAGGCGGGCGTCGGGGTGCTGGGAGGCGGCAAAGCTGCCGTAAACGTGGCCCATCCGTCCCAGGCCGATGACGCCGATTCCGATGCGAGATTTGGACATGGTGTGACTCCGTGTGGTGTAGATAATCCTCACCCCCTGAAGGGGCGTTAGTCTAAGCCGCCGTAGGGGGCGGTGAAGGACTCGATTTCGGGCAGGGTGGGCATGAAGTTGGCGCAGCCGTGGCGGGTGACGACAATCGCGCCGCAGGCATTGCCAAGCCGGACGGCGCGGTAGGTATCCCAACCGCTGACCAGGCCATACAGGAAGCCGCCGCCGAAGGCATCGCCGGCGCCGAGGATGCTGTAAATCTCGACCGGGAAGCCGGGCACATCCACGGGGGATTGGCCGGCCTGATGGATGCGCGCGCCGTGCGCCCCGCGCTTTTCGATGAGGAGCCGGGGGCCGAGGTTCATGAGGCTCTGGATGGCCTGCTGGGTATCGCCCTCGACGCGGGTGTCGGTCATGGTCTGGGTGAGCTGCATCTGCTCGGCGGCGGTGAGGGTGGCGGCGTTGATTTCGTCCTCGGTTCCGATGACCACATCGACCAGGCGGAGGGCAGCGCGGATGGCGACGCCGAAGGCGCGGGGATCATGCCAGAGGCCGGGGCGGAAGTCGATATCGAGGACGACGGTCGCGCCGGACTGCCGGGCGAGTTCGGCGGCGAAGAGGGTGGCGCTGCGGCTGGGTTCCTGGCTGAGGTTGGTTCCGGCGAACTGGAAGACGGTGCAGTCGGTCACGGGCGCGGCCAGGACATCATCGATGCTGAGCTGGCTGTCGGCGCAGCTTTCGCGGTAGAAGGTGATGGGGAAGCGGTCGGGCGGCTCGATGCCGAGGACGACGGCGCTGGTGCGGTGGCCGGGCTTGCGGGGGATGAAGCGGGTGTCGATGCGTTCCTGGTTCAGGAAGTTCAGCACGAAGTCGCCCACGGGGTCATCCCCGACGGCGGTGAGTAGGGCGGTCTTCAGCCCCAAGCGCCGCGCCCCGACGCAGATGTTCAGCGGGGAGCCGCCGACATAGGCGGCGAAGCTGGTGATGTTGACGAAGGGCGTGCCGACATCGTTGGAGTAGAGGTCGATGCTGCTGCGGCCCATGTTGAGGAGGTCGTAGGTTTTGCTCACGGTGCTGCGCTCGCTGGGTGATCGCTGAGTACGGGTCAATTCTGCCAGATGCGGCGGAATTTACCAACCGATGGTACACTTCCCGCCGTCCTGAAACGAAACCGGGAAACCTTCACTCCCATGAGCGAATCGAAGCATATTCTCATCGTCGGCTGCGGGCGGCTGGGCGGCGCGCTGGCGACCCGGCTGAGTCTGGCCGGGCATCAGGTGGTGGTGGTGGATCGCAAGGAGGCGTCGTTCGAGAAGCTGGGGGTGGCTTTCAGCGGTTTCAAGCTGATCGGCGACGCGGTGGAACTGCACGTCCTCAAGGACGCGGGCATCGAACGGGCAGACATCCTCTTCGCCACGACGACGGCGGACAACACCAACCTGATGATCGCGCAGGTGGCGCGGCAGGTGTTCCAGGTGCAGCGGGTGGTGGCGCGGGTGTTCGATCCGGCGCGGGAGGCGATCTACCGCGACTTTGGCATCGAGACGATCAGCCCGACGCAGCTTTCGACCGAAGCTTTCCTGAAAGTCGTTCGGTGAGGTTCAGCCAATCATGCGGATCATTCTGGTGGGGGATAACAGCCGGACGGTGTATTTCCTGGCGCGGCAGTTCGTGCGGCGGCGCTACCATGTGACGGTCATCAACCGCGATCCGGTCTACAGCAAGGAACTGGCGCAGCAGACCAAAGCGACGGTGGTGCTGGGGGACGGCACGGATGTGAACCGCCTGGAAGAAGCCGGGGCGCGGCAGGCGGATGTGCTGCTGGCGCTGACCTCACAGGATCAGGACAACCTGATTGCCTGCCAGATCGCCGCCAAACGCTTCGGCGTGCCCCGTACCATCGCCCTGGTGAACGACCCGGACAATGAGCCGATCTTCACCCAGTTGGGAGTGACGACGGCTTTTTCGGCCACGCGGGTGATCGGGTCAATGCTGGATCAGGAAGCCAGCTTCGAGGAGATCACCCAGTTGATGCCGCTGGCGAACGGGCGGATCAACGTGACCGATGTGCGGCTGGACAAGGACGCCCCGGCGGTGGGCAAGACGCTCCAGGAACTCCCGCTGAAAGAAAACTCGCTGGTGGCCTGCATCATCCGCGACGAGCAGGTGATCGTGCCGCGCGGCTCGACGCGGCTGGAAGCCAACGACCATCTGGTGCTGATCAGCCAACCGGATGACATGAGCGAGGCGCTGGCGGTGCTGTGCGGGGCGAACGAGGCGTAGACGGCCATGCGCTACAAAGCCTATCTGCGGGATCGCTACCGGGCGATGCTGGGCTACTCCGGAGAGATTCTGATCGTCCTGGGTTTGCTGCATCTGGTTCCGCTGCTGCTGATCCTGTTCTATCCCTCGGAGATCAGCTACGCCTACGGATTCCTGATCGCGGGCGTGCCGCCGCTGGTGATCGGGCTGCTGGCGCGGCGGCGGTTCTTCCCCAAAGAAACGGTGACGCTGAACGTGCAGGAAGGCGCGGTGATCGTGGCGGTGATCTGGCTGATCGCCATCACGGTTGGGGCGCTGCCGTTCATGACCATCAAAGACACGACGTTCTGGCACGGCTGGTTTGAATCGGCCAGCGGGTGGACGGGCACGGGCATCAGCGTGCTGAATGTGGCCGAGACGCCCCGGATCATCCTGTTCTTCCGCAGCTTTACCCAGCTTGCGGGCGGCGCGGGCTTCATCATCATCGCGCTGACGGCGGCGGCTGGGGCGCTGGGCACGGGCTTGAGCGCCGCCGAAGGCCGCACCGACCAGCTCGCGCCGCATGTGCGCCAGTCGGCGCTGATCGTGCTGGCGATCTACACGGGTTATACGGTGTTCGGGGTGCTGGCGCTGCGAATCGCCGGGATGGGCTGGTTCGATGCAGTGAATCATGCCTTCACGGCGGTTTCGACCGGAGGATTCTCGACCAAGCCGGAGTCGGTCGCTTATTGGGATAATGCGCTGATCGAGTTCGTCCTGATCGTGCTGATGCTGATGGGGTCGATCAACTTCTTCATCGCCTACACCGCCATCCGTGGCAAGCTGCGGGCCTTCATCCGCAGCGGAGAAGTCCGCCTGATGATTGGGCTGATTGTGCTGTCTTCGGTGCTGCTGATCGTGCTGGTCAAGCCGCAGTTGGGATTCACGCCGGATAAATCGATCCGGGTGGCGGTCTTCGAGACCGTCTCGGCGCTGACGACCACTGGCCTCAGCACCGTGGATTACCGCCCGTGGACGGACTTCGGCTGGATGACGCTGATCCTGCTGATGACCGTCGGCGGCGGGGTTGGCTCTACGTCGGGCGGGATCAAGCAGCTTCGCGTCTATGTGCTGATTAAAGCGGTCGTCTGGGAGTTCAAACGGGCGTTCATGCCCGCCCACATGGTCAACGAGCCGGCCATCTGGCAGGGCGACCGCCGCGAACTGCTCAGCGACCGGCAGGTGCGGCAGACGGCGCTGTTCGTGACGCTCTACCTGGGCATCCTGCTGGCCGGGACGGGGTTGTTCACCGCCTATGGCTTTCCGTTGAAGGAGAGCTTCTTCGAGTTCGCCAGTTCGTTAGCGGGAGCGGGCATGTCGGTGGGGGTGAGCAGCGCCAGCAATCCGCCGGTGCTGCTGATGGCCCAGGGCATCGCCATGCTGCTGGGGCGGCTGGAATTCTTCACGCTGTTGATCGGGCTGGCAAAGCTGTTCAGCGATGGGCGGACGCTGGCCGGGTTGAAGCGGGAGGGGTGAGGGGCGCGGAACCACCTCACCCCGGCGTCATCTATTTCAGCACACCGCGCATCAGCCACAGGGCTTTCTGCGCCTCTTTGTCCAGATCGAGGCCGACGGCCAGATCGCGGTAGACCTTGATGTCGCGGCCGACCTGCCCGCCGGGCATGACGAACGGCTCCATAACGACGTAGCCGCTGTAATTGATGCGGCGCAGCGCGGCGGCGATCTCCGTCCAGGGCATGTGACCGTAGCCGGGGGGCATCCGGTTGTTCTCGCCGATGTGCAGGTGGCCGAGCTTATCGCCGGCCTGCACCAGCGCCTCGCCGACGAAGTCCTCTTCGATGTTCAGGTGGAAGGTATCCAGCAGAATCTTGACGTTGGGGCTGCCGACAGCCGCGACGTACTCCAATGCCTGCTGGCAGGTGTTGAGCATGAACTGCTCGAAGCGGTTGACGACCTCGACGTTGAAGATCACGTTGTGGTCTTCAGCGGTTTTGGCGGCTTCCTTCATGCTGACGACGCTGCGGTCGAGATACGGGCGCGGATCGCTGCCGCCGTCAGGGATGGCGGTGCTGGGCCAGGCTCCGTGGAGGATGCCGCCGATGCGTCCGCCGCCCATTTCGCCGACGGCCTTCGCCATCTGCTGCAAGAAGCCAACGCCTTTGGCGCGGACGGCCGCATCCGGCGAGGCGACATCGTAGGCGTGCGGCAGGCCGATGCAGTAGGTGAGGATGATGCCGCGGTCATCGGCATGTGCTTTGAGGCGCAGACGCTCCTCGCTGCTCATGCGGGCGATGGTTCCGGCGTTGACTTCGAGGACATCGAAGCCCAGGTCGGCGACCTTATCCACGAACGGATGAAAGTCCGCGTCCCAATCGTGCGTCCAGTAAGCGTAGTAAATGCCGATCTTGTTCATAAGTCCCTCCTGATGCGGTCATTCGTTCAAGACTGATACACTTTGGCCTCGATGCCGAGGACATGGGCGATGTTGAGAAGTTCGTCCACCCAGTTGCCATAGCAGCCGTGGATGTGGTTGCAGGGGTAGCTGGAGAGGAATTCCTCCGGCGAGACGCGCAGCCGGGCGAAGGCGTGCGGCCATTCCGGGGTGGTCGTCGCAGCTTTGGCGCGGGCGACTGGCTCCGGGAATTCAACGAACTCGGCGGGGACGATGGCGAGCCAGTACTGGCCTTTCTTACGGGCCAGCCGCGCCAGCGTGATTTCGCCGGGAGCGGCGAAGTGCTGCACTGAGGCTCCTCCGGCGGGGTAGTAAGAGACTTCTGGAAAGAAGCTGACTTTCTTGAGGTTGGCGGCGGGATGCTTGGAGCGCCCGGCGAAGAAGGTGGCATGTGTGCCGGAGTTCGCCAGATACCAGACCTCGTCGGCGGCATCATAGTGGCGCACGTCGGCGAAGAGGACCGGTTCTCCGGTGATGTGCTTCATGATCTGCATGGTCAGCGCCCCGTCCATATCGGCTTCGGTAGCGGCGACGATAGGCTCGTGCGGGCCATCCCAGTCATAGGGATCGTTCAGGAAAGCCTCGGCGATGTCCATGGTGACGAAGTGATCGGTCAGGTCGCCGTGGGCTTTGAAGCCAACGAAATCGAGTTCTTTTTCGGCGATGATCTGGCGGATGGCGTAGTAGGAGCGGACTTGCAGCTTGAGTTTGTCGCGGGTGAGCGCCTTGCCGTCGTAGGCGATATTGCCGACATGCTGCTCCAGCCAGCCCAGTGCCTTTTCGACTTTGGCGTCGTCCACGCGGTCGGCGTAGCGCACGATGTCGTACTGCTCGATGTGTTCGACATCGACGCCGAAGCGGGACAGCCATTCATCCTGGTTGGCGACGGCGGTGAGCATCCCCAACGGGCGTCCACCGAACAGGCCGTAAGTCTGCCCGCGCAGCCGCGAGAGTGCCCCGGCAGCCCGGATATAGGCCAGGACGCGGTGGAGGACGGCTGGGTCTTCAATGTCACCCCAGAGGCGGGTGTAGGCGTCGCCGAGTTCATCCATCATCCCGGCGGCGGCGAGCATGGCGACCATGCCGGGTTCGGAGGGGTGCAGGTTGCTGAACAGCAGGAACGGGCCAGGGGCGAAGCGGCTGGCGACCCCGGTCAGGTGGGGAAAGGCCCAGATGGCGTAGTTGAAGATGGTCAGATCGACGCCGGCCGCAGCCAATCGTTGACCTTCCCGCCGGGCAATCTTGGGCGTCCAGATGATCTCGGTTCCGGCGACGACTTCGACCTCGCCCGTGGCTTCTAAGGCTTTCGCCAGACGTTCCTGGTAGCGCTGGTTGGTGGACAGCAGGTCTTCATGGATGTAACGGCGTCCATCCGAGAAGGTGAGGATTCCGACTTTGAACTTGCTCATGAGGTTCGGCTCCAAAGATGATCCGGCCCGGCGCAGTCTGGCAGGAGAGAGGGTAGGGCCGCATTCACGGCTCTACCCATCCACGAGCCAGCAGCAGGTTTAGCTGCCAGCAAACTCACGCGACCAGAGGTTATCCAGCGAGGCGACGTTGGCCGGTGTGGCGACGCGGCCAGCCACGAGACAGCCGTTCTCGCCGCAGGCCGGGTCTTCACCCTGCACGACCGCCAGGATGACGCGGACGGCTTCCT
>JAEUQZ010000204.1 GCA_016788965.1 Anaerolineae bacterium
CAGCCAAACTTCAGGGACGCCAAGAATGGCGTCCCTACCCAGGCGGGAATCGTAGGGGCGGGCTTCTGCCCATCCGCCAGCGATGAATCTTGCCACACGTCTGAAATACACCCGCGCGGGGGCGTTGCAAACCCCGGTCAGATGGACTATACTGTCGCCAGATCAGGTGAGTTGGTGTGAGCTTAAGGAAAACTCGGATGTCTGTCGGATACAATCACCATCGGGATTATTGCTAACCCCCCAACGCCGAGCCAGAAGATATAGAGCGCGGACGTGGGTTCGCGCTTTTTATTTGCCCAGTCGCCGAAAAGGAGCCAATCGATCATGAGCAGCGCCCGCATTGCCCCCCGTCTACCCAAAGGGATGCGCGATTTCCTGCCTGCTGACATGCTCAAACGCGAGTATGTGTTTGGGGTCGTGCGCGAGGTCTTCCACCTGTATGGGTTCGAGCCGCTGCAAACGCCGGTGCTGGAACTCAAAGAGACGCTCTACGGCAAGTATGGCGAAGACGCCGAGAAGCTGATTTACAGCGCCGAGCATCCCGGTGGCAAAGAGGCTGTCGCTATGCGCTACGACCTGACTGTGCCGCTGGCGCGAGTCGTTGCTCAGTACGAAAACGAGATCAAGCTGCCGTTCAAACGCTACCAGCTTTCGCCCGTGTTCCGGGCGGAGCGTCCGCAGCGGGGACGTTACCGCGAGTTCTACCAGTGCGACGCGGACATCGTGGGTATCGGCAGCATGATGGCGGATGCGGAGATCATCAGTCTGGTGGTTACGGCGCTGCGGCGGCTGGGCTTCCGGCAGTTCAGCGTCAAGATCAACAACCGCAAGCTGCTGACGGCCATGGGGCAGTATGCCGGTGTGCCGGACGCGCAGCTTGGCGATCTCTACCGCAGCGTCGATAAGTTCGACAAGATCGGCGCGGAGGGGGTCGAGAAAGAATTGGTCGAGCGCGGTCTGGAAGCTGCTGCGGTGCGCCGGATGATGGGTCTGATTCAGTCCAGGCAGCCGGGACTCGCCAATCTGGATGTGGTCGAAAAGGCTATGGGGAACATCGGAGAGGCAGAGGAGGCGCTCGGTGAACTGCGGCAAATGGCGGCCTATCTTGAGGCATTCGGCGTTCCCGAAGCAAACACCGCTTTCGACTTCACGATGGTGCGCGGCCTGGGCTATTACACCGGCCCGATCTTCGAGACGGTCATCACCGAGCCGAACCTGGGCAGCGTGACCGGCGGCGGACGCTATGACGATCTGGTGGGTCTGTTCCGTAAAGAGAGTCTGCCGACGGTCGGCACATCGTTGGGCATCGAGCGCATCATCGACCTGATGGACATCCTCAAGCTGTATCCGGCGGATGTGGTCGGCACAGTGGTTCAGGTGATGGTCACGGTGTTCAACGAAGAATCGCGGCCAGCGGCCATGAGACTGGCCGGCGAACTGCGAAACGGCGGGGTTCAGACTGAACTGTACATGCAGGACAAAGGGCTGGGCAAACAGTTCGACTACGCCAACAAGAAAGGGATTCGGCTGGTCGCCATCCAGGGGCCGGACGAAATCGCCCAAGGGGTCATCAAACTCAAGCGGCTGAGCGACGGCAGCGAAACCACAGTACAGCAAGCTCAGGTTGTCGATCAGATTCGGACGCTGCTGGGCTGACCGTCAGGAGCGAACCTCATGCAGATCATTGCGATGGGCGGCGGCGGGTTTTCGATGGAGCCGGAGAATCCGCTGCTGGATCGTTACATTGTCGCGCAGACGGGCACTCCTCGGCCGCGCGTCTGCTTCCTTTCGCAGGCCAGCGGGGAAGCCCGCGACTACATCGTGAACTTCTACCGGGCCTTCACCGATCTGGACTGCCGCCCATCGCATCTCTCGCTGTTCCAGCCGCACACCGCTGATCTACGGGGCTACCTGATGGAACAGCAGGTGATCTACGTCGGCGGAGGGAATACGCTGTCGATGCTGGCGCTGTGGCGGGCGTGGGGCTTGCCGGAGATTCTGCGGGAGGCGGCGGAGAACGGGACGATCCTGGCCGGGATCAGCGCGGGGGCGATCTGTTGGTTCGAGGCGCTCTGCACCGACTCGATACCCGGCCAGTTGACGGCCATGCCCGGACTGGGATTCCTGCCGGGAAGCTGCACGCCGCATTATGACGGCGAGGCGCAGCGCCGCCCGGCTCTCCACGCCATGATCCGCGAAGGGAAACTCCCGGCGGGTTATGCCTTCGATGACGGGGCTGCGGGTCACTTCGTCGATGGGAAGCTGTCAGCCGTGGTCAGTTCGCGGGTCGGCGCGAGGGGGTACTTCGTCGAGAAGAGCGGCGAGCAGGTGGTCGAGACGCCGCTGGAAACGCGGTTCCTGGGCGGTGCGGTTTAGCGCGGCCGGATGTTCACAACGACTCCGGGTGATAGCGGACGCCGACGATCTGGAACCAGGGCGGATCGTCGGTCGGGTTCTCCTCGACCATCATGCCCAGGCTCCGCATCACAGCAATAGAAGCCAGATTGTCTCGGTCGGTTTCGGCGATGATTCGGCGGATCCGCAGGGTATTGAAGGCGTAGTCGATCATGGCCTGAGCCGCTTCGGTGGCGTAGCCCTGCTGGCGATGTTCCGGCGCGACGGCCCAGAACAGACCAAACTCGGTCTGGTTCAGCCGCTCTGGGGGTTCATTGTAGCGGCGGAAGGCGGGCAGGACGTGAAACGGCCCGATGGCGGGAACGAAGCCGATCAAACCAATCAGCGCCTGGGTTTGGCGGAGGACGATGGCGCGATCCCCATAAGGCGGCTGGTGGAGGTTGGCTAAGGCGGAGGTGTTGCGTACCGCCCATTCCAGCCAGTCACGGCGCTCTTCGAGCGCGGACGCACCGAAGCCGCTGTCGAGGATGTGTCGAGCGGCATCCAGATCGTTGAGCGTGAGCGGTCGGATCGTGAGACGCGGCGTGTGCAGATCAGGAACGTTCAACATGAGGGGTTCCTCCGGCTGAGTCAGTTCCATCGTGGCGGCGGGTGAAACGCACTTTGGCAACGCGCATCCCGTCCATTTCTTCCACTGTCACCCGGTAATGCCCGAAACGGATCGAATCACCGACGGAAGGAATTCGGTTGAGCGCCTCGGCTACATAGCCGCCGAGCGTGGTCGATTCAGGTTCGCCGCCGGGATCGCCGAAGCGTTCGCTGATCTCATTCAGGCTGACCAGACCTTCAACCACGGTCTCGTCACCCTCCGGCATGATCGACTCGCCTTCTTCGTCGAGTTCGTCCATGACGTTGCCGACCAACTGCTCGATGATGTCCTCCATCGTGACCACCCCGGCCGTGCCGCCGTACTCGTCGATCAGAACAGCCAGATGGGTCTTGGTGTCCTGCATCTGCTCCAGGAGTTGATCCACTCGCAGGGTCTGGGGGACAAAGAGCGGCTCGCGGAGCATCGGTTTGAGGTCAATCGGTTGGTCGAGGCGGTTGAGAATGTTGGGTTGGTGAATAAGGTGACTGAGCAAATCTTTGGTCAGGAGCAGCCCGGCGATTTCGTCCAGTGATTCATGATAGACCGGATAGCGGGAGTGGTGACTGTTTTCAACCACGTCCAGAATTTCTTTGAGCGGCGCATCCAGCGCGATGGCCTCGACATCCACGCGCGGACTCATGATCTCTTCGGCACGAATTTCGCTGAAATCGAAGACACGGCGCAGCAGGACTTCTTCGCTCTCCTGGATGAGGCCGGCCTCGCGGCTGGAATGCACCAGCATTTCCAGTTCTTCCGCCGAATGCACCGACGAGTGTTCACCGACCGATTCAAAGCCGAGCATACGGACAATGCGGTTGCCGACGCCGTTCATGAGACGGATGACCGGGCGGAAAACGATCAGGAACCAGGTGACAGGACGGGCGATTATGAGCGAGGTCGATTCGGGGCGCTGGAGGGCAATCGATTTGGGGACAAGTTCGCCCAGGACGATATGCAGCAAAGTCACCAGGGCGAAGGCGATGACCACCGACACGGTTTCGCTGAGGGTTTCGAGGGTTTCGGCGGGCAGCAGCGCACCCAAGAGCGGCTCGAAGAGATGGGCCACGGCCGGCTCGCCGATCCAGCCGAGCGCCAGACTAGACAGGGTGATCCCCAACTGAGTGGCGGCGATGTAGCTGTCGAGGTGTTCAATGGCTTTCTGAGCCACACGGGCCGATTTGTTACCTTCGCTGGCAAGCTGGGCGATACGGGTGCGGCGTGCCCCGACCAGCGAGAACTCCGCGGCAACGAAGAATCCGTTGGTAAAAACCAGGGCAAAGACGGCCAGCAGCCCCAGAAGTGTCTCCATCCAGTTGTCCCCCAATTGTCGGTTGTGCCGCTATCATATCATGCTTTGGGCGGCTCAGCCGTCGTCAAGGCGTGATCGGGGAAGCGGGCCTATAATCAGGACAGGTCAACCGAGTCGAGAAGCTACCGCCGAACCCACATGTCC
The DNA here is from genome assembly GCA_016788965.1 of Anaerolineae bacterium. Lineage (GTDB taxonomy): Bacteria > Chloroflexota > Anaerolineae > Aggregatilineales > Phototrophicaceae > CFX2. Next base: position 4,458 of record JAEUQZ010000204.1, read on the forward strand.
GCTTTACTCCGCCGAGTTCTGCCCATCGCTGCCGCCCTGATCGCCGGGGCATTGGGACTCATGGTGTTCCTGCGCCGCCGGGGATCAAGGCCATCTGATAACCCGCCGGAGCCGTCTCCAGTCGAATCGATAGCGCCTCCGGTTCAGACCATCCCCGCGTCACCACCTCAGCAGCGCAGTTGGCTGGATCGACTGCCGGAGTGGAGCTTCCCGCTGGCGTTGGTCATCGGCATTGGCTGCCTGGCGCTGCTGGCCGCGCGGAGCATCGCTTATGCCAGTTACAGCCTGACGCCATTCCTGGCAACGCTGACGATTCACCACCAGTTCGCGCTGTTGGTCGGCGGCGGGCTGCTGGTCGGGCTGGGGTTGGGCGGCAGGAAGCGGCTGGCGCGTGCCAGCATCCCACTGCCGCGCCAGGATCGCTGGCTGCTGGCGGGAATCATCCTGCTGGCTTTCGTCCTGCGGGCCTGGAACCTGGAGCAATCCGTGTTCATGTTCATCGATGAACACGGCTCGGTGCTGACGATCAACAACCTTCGCAACCCGGATGTGCCCCTGCTCCTGCCAAGCTGGTCGCTGACCGGATGGGGGCAAACCTATGGCTACGTCCAGTCTTACGCGGTGGCGCTGTTCGGGGCGAACTTCACCGGGCTGCGGGCCGTGAGTGTGCTGGTCGGCGCGCTGACGATCCCGGCGCTGTACTTCCTGGCCGGGCAGTTGTTCAATCGACGGGCGGCGCTGCTGGCGGCGCTGTGGCTGGCGACCTTTCCCCCGCACATCCATTACAGCCGCCTGGGTGTGCCGAATGTAGCCGATCCACTGTTCGGGGTGCTGGCGTTGGGCTTCCTGGCGCGGGGATGGGAGACTCGTTCCCGGCGAGACTTCGCGCTGGCCGGGTTGATGCTCGGCTTCGGCCAGTATTTCTACGAGGCCGGGCGCTTCGCTTTCCCGCTGCTGTGCCTGGTGCTGGCAGGGGCGCTGGCGCTGCGCCGTTCACCCCCGAAGGATCGATCCGATCCGGCGTATGGGGAAATCCGTCCCCTCTACGGGATGGTCATCCTGGTCGTGGCGGCGGTTGTGATCGGCGCGCCGCATTACTACGCCCAGGTGACGAACGGACTGCCGCTGACGCTGCGCTTCGCCGATATGAATGTGACCGGGGATTACTTGACCACACTGCGCGAGTCGCCGGGGCGCTTCCTGATGCAGTACATGGCTCCGCCGTTCCTGCATTATGTCAGTCTGCCCGACCAGAGCAACCTGTACTATGGTGGGGATCATGGCCTGATCCTGCCTTATCTCGTGCCGCTGTATCTGGTCGGGTTGGTCATGCTGATCATCCGCTGGCGGCAACCGGGATCGATCCTGCTGCTGGTATGGATGGCCGGTGTCGCGCTGGGGAACGGTCTGATCCAGCAGAATGTCTTCACCTCGCGCTACGTGGTGGTCTTCCCGGCGCTGGTGCTGACCATCGTGATCGGCATCGAGCAGATCGTTCAGACCGGCGGCCGAGTGAGCCGCCGCCTGTTCAAGTCGTTCACGCCCGATCCGGCTGGCGCAGCCGCGCGGCTGTTGGTCGAAGCGGCGATCATGCTGGCGCTGACCCAGGCCGTCTACTACTACGGCCAGCACCTTGAACGCTACAATCAGCAGATCCGCCCGTACTATGACTTCATCGAGACGGCGGCACGCGCTCGGAGCTTCCCGCCCGGCACGCACATCCACGTCATCACCCGCGACGCCTACTCGGACTGGCAGTATGGAGTCACGACCAGCTACTATGGACTGGATGTGCGCTGGGAGCAAATCCTCCCCGCGAACCTCCGCGAATCCGATTTGCGGGGTCTGCCGCGCGAGGTCGATCACGCTTTCTTCGTGCTGCCCGATGACATCCGCAGTCCGGCGACCATTCGGCGCGTGTTCGCGGCCGGCCCCGCGCAGAACAGCCCGTACCATGTCCCGCTGAACCGCCAGTATCTCCTGATCTATGTGCCTGCTGAAAAGCAGACCCCTGCCGGAGGCTCTTAATATGAAAGACCTGCCCCAATTTCGCCATCGCTCACGCGAGTCGGTCATGGCGTTCCTGCGCGATGTCCTCGCCATCAGTCCAGAGCATGGCGGGACGGCGCTGGTGGATGTCATTGCCTATGAGGGCGGGCACTTCCGGGCCGTGTTCGACCTGCGCTACTTCACCTACCAACCCGGACAGACTGAACCGACCCGCTCGCAGTGGAACTCCCTGAAGAAGAAGCTCAAGCGGCACGATCCGCGCATCTTCGTCTTCAAAGAACACGGCCTGAGCGATCACGAAGGACGGCGCTGCGGTTTTCTGGAATTCGGGTTCTTCGCGCAGTAGCCTTTGGTATCCTCCATCACCCACGCGCAATACGCACCTCGATGACCTCGACAGGTTCAAGGAGCGGCAGTCGCAACCCTCGGCGGAATTGTTCTGCGCTGACTGTGCCGAGGCTGTGCCCTGTCATGACCGACCGCAGTTGATAGCTGCGATCGGTCAATAAAGGAATCTTCACTTCAAAGTCGGCCTGAAGGCTCTGGTTTCTGAAGGCGACGATGATCCCTTCTCCGTCGCGGCTGAGACGGGCGAATCCATCCCACTGAGCGGCATTGGGCTGCATCCATGCCCCCAGAGCGAAGAAACTGTGTTGAATGGGGACTTCGTGTCGAAGCTGCTTGAACCAATCCACCTTTGCTCGATACCAGTCAATCTGATCTGGCGTCAGGCGGCGTAGATCGCCGAGCAGGAGCGGGGCAGAACCGATGGCCGTGGCGAAACGTTCGGCAATCGGCTCGATGTCAGCCTGCAAGTTCCCGATCAACATGGCATCGACCGGAATCGCCAGACTGCGCTGGTACAGCAGGGTGCGGGCCTGGCGCGGGCCGGCCGCGCTGAGATCGTGGATGTTGCTAAGCCAATCCAAATCACCAGCAGCCAGCAGTCCGTAGTCAATCAAATGTTTCTGGCCCCACAGTTCAAACGTCAGGTCGATGAGCAGATCAGGAAACTGCGCGTAAAGCGCCGAAGTGACTGCCTGGATGTTTTCGTAAGTCCGCACCAGCGACTCTGCCCAGGATTGATGTTCATGGCCGCTGGCGAAACAACCGGGGCCTTCACCGTAGGCGTTGAAGACCGTGGTCAAGTCCAGTTTGATATAAGCCAGATGATAGGCGCTGACGATCTCCGAAATCTGAGCCGTGATGAATTCTCGGTAAGGCGTAGACAGGCACATCACCGGCGCGGAACCGGACATGGTGAAGGTATGGCGCGGCTTCAGAGTCCCATCCCAGCACACCCACTCAGGGTGTTCCAGTACAACAGGCGCATGGGAATCGGCTACCGCCAGCGCCAGCCACAAGCCCAGACGCATCCCGTGGGATTCGACCTGCTCTCGAATGGAGTGCAGTCCTGCGGGAAAATGGCTGGCGCGGATCGCGCTGCTGCCCACCAGCGCCTGCCAGCCATCGTCCACGGTGAAGATATCAAATCCCATTTGGGCTGCCAGAGGAATCAAGGTCTCGATCAAGGGCTGGTCGATGTCCCGGAAGAAGGTTTCCCAGGTGTTGTATATCCAGGGTGGATTGAACCCCGCGCCTTTTTTGTGCAGCACCTCGCTGGCATAGGATGGGATCACCCAGCGCGGCGCAGCTTCGGTGTCTTCCTGGGTAAAGGCAATGCTCACTTTTGCGGTCGAGAAGACCTCATCAGGAGATAATGTGCGCTCGAAGGGGAAGATATCGGTGTCATAGAGCAGTTGAATGCCACCCTGCCACGTCCAGGAGGTATTGGTCCGTTTGATAATGCCGGGGACTTCGTTCATGGCGACGAAGCCTTCGCCCGTGTGTACGTTCCGCTGGTAGAGGGCGGGGTCTTCAGTGCGACCGCTGACGAACAGCTCGCGGGGCTGCACACCGTAAAATGCACAGAGTGCCTGATCGTCGGGATGGCCGACGCACAGTTCCAAGGATTCCAGGATCAGGTGGGTGAGCGTGATCGGTTCTGGGCGCAGGTTCTGGATTCTCAGCCCTTTGCGGAGTACGGGGTGGTGTTCATAAGCTGAATAGTCCACTTCGACTCGCAGGCTGTGTGCTTCCACAGCTATCGTGAGGGTCTCGCCGCGTAGGGCAGCATCGATGAGGCGAAGTTCGGGTGAGCGGCTGTTCAGGGTCACTATGCCATCGATCACAAAGGAGAACTCCATGTTCCAATTCGGCGCACCGTGAAGGAGCGTGGGCAGATAATTCGTACCAGTACGACGATGGAGCCAGCTGGTGGTCTGCAAACCAAGTCCGTCCTCAAAGCTCAGGTCGCGCTGCATGAACGGGCTGGAGATCTGCCAGTGATGAGTCATTCGAGTGTCCCTTTTTCGCGGGATTATAGTCGGTCTCTCCCTGGGCGCATATGCGTGCCAGTCGATGCAGGGCGCACTTCAAACTGGGGGATTTGAAAAC
>JAEUQZ010000205.1 GCA_016788965.1 Anaerolineae bacterium
CAGCATGGGGCGGAGGATGGCCGCGTGCTGCGGGTAGAGCCGCAGACAGGCGTCGATGCTCTGCCCGGCGTTCATCCGCTCCAGGCAGTCGTTGAAGGCTTCCGAGACTTCCCACTCAACCATAGTACGATTCCGATTGAATTTCGCCCAAAAACTGCCGGAGGGTCTGCACCGCGCGGAACTGGAGCGACTTGATGGCGTTGATCGATTTGCCCATGATGTCGGCGGTTTCCTGACGGTTAAAATTCTGACTGAAGCGCAGGATCATGACTTCCTGCTGATCAGGGGCTAAGCGAGCCAGGGCGCGGCGGGCACGTTCCAGGTTCACCGACCGGATGAAATCCACTTCGAGTCCTTCATCGTCCGCATTGGGAATCCATTCTTCAAGAGCTTCAGTGGTCACCTGCCGCTCCTTCCGGTAATGGTCGTAGACGAGATTGCGGGCGACCTTGAAGATCCAGCCCCGAAGACTCTGGCGCGGAGCCTGGGACTGGCGGAGCGATTGGAGCAGCTTGATGAAGACCTCGCTGGCAAGGTCCTCGGCCAGAGAGCGGTCTTCGACCCGCAGACGAATGAAGTTATAGACAGGCGGGAAGTAGTTTTCGTAGATGAGCATCAGGGCCTCGTCATCCCCTGTCCTGGCTCTTGAAAGCAGACGGTCTTCAGCCGCGATATCGGGCAGTACGATCAAAATCATGGATCAGTATTCCGAAATCTTGAAATCCATCTGGCATTCATTTTGCCACCTGAACGACCGCAAGGCTATTCCACGACAGTGTAATCGATGAATTGGACTGCTGTGAAACGACTCCACGAACGTCAATCTGCCGAGAGCGCGGCAGATGATCGCTGCCGATTCAGACGGAGAACGGCGCGAAAAGTTTCGGTGAGTTTGTGGGGGAGGAGCAATGGTCGATTGGCTACAACGTATCGGTTTTCTCGTCGGGGCTGCGACCGCGCCCTGGGATCAGGCGGTTGACGAGGCCGCCCAACACGCGGCTGATGCGGCGCAGTTCGACGCGCCAGCGCGCCAGCACATAGCTGAACTGGCGGCGCTGCTGGTTGATGAGGCGACCGGAACGGCGTTCGGTGAGGTCGGAGCCAGTCCATCGGAGAACCATCGACGCCCAGGTGAGGCCGCCGCCGAAGCCGACGAAGGCGATGTTCTCGCCGGGTTTGACGCGGTTGGCCTGGACTGCCTCACAGAGGGCAATGGGGATGGAAGCTGCCGAGGTGTTGCCGTAGCGGTCGAGATTGCTCATGAACAAGTCAGGTTCGATCTTGAGGGCGCGGGCGGCGGCCTGAATGATCCGCAGGTTGGCCTGATGGGGAACGATCAGCGAGATGTCCTCAATGCCCAGATCCGCTTTGACGAGGGCTTCCTCGATGCTTTCAGCGATGACACGGGTAGCGAACTTGAAGACCTCGCTGCCATTCATATACATCTTGTGCATCTTGTGACCATTGGTGGAAAAGTCGGCATTGTTCAGGTCTTCACTGCCGACGGTCGGGATGCAGAGGAGGTCGCCGCCTGATCCATCGGATCGCAAGACCGAGGAGAGGACGCCGCCTTCGATGGAGCTGCCTTTGAGGACGACCGCGCCGGCACCATCCCCGAAGAGGATAGCCGTGCCGCGATCCTGCCAATCGAGGACACGGGTCATGGTCTCCGCGCCAATCACCAGCGCGACCTGAATGCTGCCGGAGCGGATCGCCTGGGTTGCCATATCGACGCCATAGACGAAGCCGGAGCAGGCCGCGCTCAGATCGAAGGCCCCCGCTTTGGACGCTCCCAGCCAGTTCTGGATCAACGAGGCGGTGCTGGGGAAAATGTTTTCCGGGGTCGAGGTGGCGACGACGATCAGGTCAATGGCTGTCGGGAGGATGTCGGCCACGTCCAGGGCACGCTGAGCGGCTCGCAGGCCGAGGCTGGCGGTGGATTCGCGTTCACCAGCGATGCGGCGTTCTTTGATGCCCGTCCGCGCCCGTATCCACTCGTCGTTGGTCTCGACGATGGCCTCGAGGTGCTGATTGCTGAGGACGGTATCAGGAACGGCCATCCCCCAACCGACGATATGGGCAAATATCCCGGTTGGGGATTGAGGCGTTTCTGGATTAGTTCGCGCCATTTTGGTGATACTTGCCGAAGATCAAGACGGCATTATGCCCGCCAAAGCCAAACGAGTTGCTCATGGCAATATCGACGGTGGCCGATTTGCCTTCATTGGGTGTGTAGTTCAGATCGCACTGCGGGTCGGGGTTGTCGAGGTTGATGGTGGGCGGGATGAAGTCAGTCCGCAGCGCCATGACCGAGAAGACCGCTTCGACCGCGCCGGCCGCGCCCATCAAGTGCCCAGTGACGGACTTGGTGGAACTGATGGGGATTTCATAGGCGGTTTCGCCCAGGGCGCGTTTGATGGCGACGGTTTCGCTGACATCGTTCAAGGGCGTGCTGGTTCCATGGGCGTTGATATAGTCCAGGTCATCGGCTTTGAGGCCGGCGTTTTCGAGGGCGAGTTCCATGGCGGCGGCTGCGCCTTCACCGGTTTCGAGGGGCGCGGTGACGTGATAGGCGTCGCAGCTTTGGCCGTAGCCGAGGATTTCGGCATAAATCTTGGCGCCACGGGCGATGGCGTGTTCCAGTTCTTCCAGGACGAGCATGGCCGCGCCTTCGGCCACGACGAAGCCATCGCGGTCAATGTCGAAGGGACGCGAGGCTTTTTCAGGGGCGTCGTTACGCCGGGAAATGGCGGTCATGTTGTTGAAGCTGGCGATGGCAATGTCGGCCAGCCCCGCCTCGCTGCTGCCGGCCAGGATCGCTTTGGCCGCGCCGCGGCGGATGATCTCGGTGGCTTCGCCGATGCTGTTGTTGCCGGTCGCGCAGGCGGTCGAGATGGCGAAATTGGGACCGCGCAGCCCCCAGGTCATGGCGATCTTGGCGGCGGCACTATCCGGGAGCATCATGGGAACCATCAAAGGGCTGACCGCTTTGGCCCCGCGTTCCAGGAAGGCCTTCACGCCTTCAAAGATCGAGCCGATGCCGCCGATGCCGCTGCCCATGATGCAGCCGATCCGGTAGCGGTTGCTGTCGGTGACTTCCAGCCCGGAGTCGTCGAGGGCTTGCTTGGCCGCGACGATGCCGAGCTGCGTCACACGGTCGGTTCGCCGGGCTTCACGCCGCCCCAGGACTTCGTTCGCATCGAAGTTCTTGACTTCGCCACCGAAGTGGTTCTCCAGATGCGAGGTATCGAAGCGGGTGATCATACCGATTCCGGTCTTACCCGCGGCTGCGTTGTTCCAGGCTTCTTCGACGGTATTGCCCGTTGGGCACAGGATGCCCATTCCTGTTATGACGACACGGCGTCTATCCACAATGACCTCCGGACTGCGACTGCATTGGACAGTCAGCTATCATGATCGCGTCAATTTGAGTGTGCATTATATCCGTTGAATTAAACCCCTCACAAGGGGAGTCGTTACTGCGGTCGAAGATGATATAATCCGGCGTCGGGAGGCAACATGATCCTGGTCACGGGCGCAAGCGGATTTATCGGACGGCATCTGGTCGAGCGATTGCGGGGCGATGGTCGCCCGGTTCGCTGTCTGCTCCAAAGCAATAAAGCCCATCGCGTGCATTGGGATGCGAGCGTCGAGACTCTGACGGGCAGCGTCCTGGATGAAGAATTTCTGTTCAAGGCTGTCACCGGTGTACACACGATCATTCACCTGGAGAGTGCCCAGTGGTGGGGGCGGCTGCGTGATCTGGAACGCATCGAGTTGGTCGGTACGCGCAACCTGATTACGGCGGCTCGGTCGGCGCGGGTGGGGCGGATCATCGTGGTGAGTCACCTGGGGGCTTCGGTCTCGTCCGCGTTTCCACTGCTGCGGGTGAAGGGGATGCTGGAAGAGTTGATCCGCACCAGCGGTCTGGCTTATACCATCATCCGATCCGGTCTGATCTTCGGCAAGGAGGATAGCTTCGTCAACCATCTTGCCATGCTTCTGCGAGCCAGCCCGTTGGTGTTCCTGATGCCGGGGCAGGGGGAAGTGGTGCTGCATCCGATCTTCATCGATGATCTGGTCGAGGCGCTGACGCGCAGCCTGGAAACCATCGATGTGGTGGACAGCACGGTCGAGATCGGCGGGCCGGAGTACATTACGCTGGAGGATATGGTCTCGACGGTGATGCGGGTGTCGGGGGTGTCACGGGCAGTGCTGCCGACCCCGCCGTATCTGCTCCGCACGCTGACGGGGTTGTACAGCCGGGTGCTGCCGCGCTCGCTGATGACGTCGCAGTGGTTCGATCTGCTGGCGGCCAACCGCACGACCTCGCTGGGGAATCTTTACAATGCGTTCGGTTTCCAGCCCAGGCGCTTTGAAGATACGCTGCTGACCTATATGCCGCAGACCGGATACTGGTGGCCGCTGCTGCGGACGAGTCTGCGCCGCCGCCCGCGCAGCATTTGAGTTCAGGGGGACTCATGCCGGAAGCAATCGAGATTCGGGCACTGCGGTCTTTGGGGGAAATGCGGGCCGCAGTCAAGCTCCAGAGGGTGTTCTGGGGGGATGATCTGGAGTCGGTCGTGCCGGCGCACATGCTGTATTCGCTGGCTCAGCATGGTGGACATGTGCTGGCGGCATTCGAGGGGCAGCGGATGGTGGGGGTGCTGATCGGGTTTCTGGGCACAGGGCTGGATGAACTGTATTGCCCCTCGCCGAGCAACATCCAGATTGTGTCCAAGCGGATGGTCGTGCTGCCGGAATTCCGCAGCCGGGGGATTGGGTATCGACTCAAGCTGGCACAGCGGGAACTGGCCGTTCAACAGCATATCCCGCTGATTACCTGGACGTTCGATCCCCTGCAAACGCCGAACGCGACTCTCAACATTCACAAGCTGGGTGGGGTGAGCCGCCGCTATCTGGAGAACTTTTACGGCGTTGAGGCAGACGGGAATCTGACCCTGCTGGGTTCATCGGATCGGCTGCTGGTGGAATGGTGGGTCGAGCGGGACGCGGTGGTGGATCGACTCCTTCGGCCAGCAGTCGATGCATGGATCGATGAGATGGATACCCCGGTGATCAACCCGGCGCAGGTCAAAGAGGATGGTTCGCTTGCGCCGATAGAGGAATGGAATGACAATCCGACGGCACATCGGATACGGATCGAGGTTCCGGCTCAGTACAACAGGCTGGTCGAGTCCGCTCCAGAACAGGCGACCGCCTGGAGGCTGCATACCCGCGCGGTGTTCCAGCGATGTTTTCAGTTGGGATACTCGGTGGTCGATTTCGTGAAGGCGGCGGCGCAGGATTTCCAGCGAACAACCTATGTTTTGCGCCAGGGTGAAGCATAATCCGCGTTTTTTCAGCACGGCGAAAGAGTAAGGTCATGAAGGCCATTACAGTTCGTTCGATTGAACTTTATCCCATCGCCATGCCGCTGGTGGAAAAGCTCCGCACCAGTTTTGGGGAAGAGCCGTTCAAGGCAGCGGTTCTGGCGGCATTGACTACGGAGGATGGGATTACAGGCTGGGGAGAGTCATCGGCGGAGATCAATCCCGGCTACAGCTATGAGACGGTGGGGACATCGCTGCATGTGCTGCGGGAGTTCCTGTCTCCGGCGCTGCTGGGGAAAACGATCACCAGCCCGACCGAGGTTCCGTCCCTGCTGAGCGCCGTGCGAGGGCATCCGCTGGCGAAACACAGCCTCGAAGCGGCTGTCTGGGATGCGTTTGCCAAAGCCAATGGGTTATCGATGTCTGAGGCGTTTGCGGCCCATCTTCCGGCAGAACACCGGTCGCGCGGGTTTGCGAATGTGGGCGTGAGCATCGGCATTCAGCCTACGGTCGAAGCGACGCTGGACATCATTACCCGCCGACTGAATCAAGGCTACAACCGCATCAAACTCAAGATCAAGCCGGGTTGGGATGTCCAACTGGCTAAGGGTGTGCGCGAACGCTATCCCGACATCATGCTCATGCTGGACGCCAACAGCGCTTATACGCTGGCCGATGCGGATCATCTCAAGCAGTTGGATGCTTACAATCTGCTGATGATCGAGCAACCGTTGGGCTACAACGATATCTACGAACACAGCAAGCTTCAGCCGCAGCTTCAAACGCCGATCTGTCTGGACGAAAGCATCCACTCAGCCAATGACCTGCGCCTGGCGCTGGAACTGGGAGCCTGCCGTATCCTGAATCTGAAGCCGGCCAGGGTCAGTGGGTATACGGAAAGCCTGGAGATTTATCGAATCTGCGTTGAACATCAACTACCCCTGTGGATTGGTGGTCTGCTGGAAACCGGGGTAGGGCGGTCGGCCAATCTCGCGTTTGCATCGCTGCCCGGCGTGACACTGCCGTGTGATATTTCAGCGACGGATCGCTACTATAATCCTGACCTGACGGAACCGCCGTTCGTGCTGGGCAAGAACAGCACGATCGACGTGCCGACTGGGCCGGGGATTGGAGTGGAAGTGCGGATGGATCGGGTTCAGGAAGCGGTCAAACGGTGGAACGAAGCGGGCGTTTATCAGCACTGATATGAAGGGGCGGGAGGCACAGCGTGTCACTTGAGAATACTACGGTCGCATTTATCGGCAGCGGTGTCATGGCCGAGGCGATGATTAAGGGTCTGCTCAATAAGCAGTTGATCCCGCCGGGGCAGATCATCGCGGCGGACAGCCGTGTGGAACGCACCCAGGAATTGGCTGAACGGTATGGCCTGAAAGGAACAATCGACAATAACCAGGCGGCAGAGTCGGCGGACATTCTGGTGCTGTCGGTCAAGCCACAAGTCCTCAGCGAAGTGATGCCGGAAGTGCGCCGCGGGGCGCATTCGTCGAAGCTGGTGCTGAGTATCATTGCCGGGGCGCGTATTCGGACGATTGCCGATGGTGTCGCAAATGCCAGCGTGGTGCGGGCAATGCCGAACACGCCGGCACAGATCGGTCAAGGGATCACGGTGTGGACGGCCACGCCGGAAGTGCTGCCGCCGCAGCGGGCGCAGGCTCAGGCGCTCCTGGGGGCGCTCGGCGATCAGATTTTCGTCGATGATGAACGCTATCTCGACATGGCGACGGCGCTGAGCGGGACTGGCCCGGCCTATGTGTTCCTGTTCATGGAGGCGCTGATCGACGCCGGTGTACATATGGGCTTTTCACGGCGGGATGCGGAACACCTGGTGCTGCAAACCATGCGCGGGTCTATCGAGTTCGCCGAGGCATCGGGGCTGCATCCGGCGCAGCTTCGTAATCAAGTGACCAGCCCGGGGGGCACATCGGCTGAGGCCATCTACCACCTGGAAAAAGGCGGTCTGCGGACGGTCATTTCACGGGCGGTGTGGGCGGCTTACCAGCGGTCTGTGGCGCTGGGGAGTGGTTCGAGTTCGCGGAATCCAGATCGGCTGGATGGAGATCGTTAGACGCTGCCTGGGATTCAGGCGGGACGGGCAGGGTAAACCAGAAGGTGCTGCCCTGTCCCGGAGTGCTTTCGGCGCCGATCTCCCCACCGAGGCGGTGGACGATGCGCGAGGCAATCGTCAGCCCCAGACCCAAGCCAGTGGCTTCGGCCTTGTGGAAGCGGGCGAACGCTTCAAACAGCTTGGCTTGATCGGCAGGTCGGATGCCCAAGCCGTTATCCTTGACCTGATAACGCGCTCTGTCGCCAACAAGCTGGCCGCTGATGGTGATGCACGGGGCGCGGTTGTCTTTGCCAATGTATTTGATGGCATTGCTGATGAGGTTGACGAAGACCTCTTCAACCCAGGTTTCGTGACCGAGCGCGGGCGGCAGATTGGGCGCGATCTGCATCTGGATGCCGCGTGACTCCAATTCTTTGCCGAAGTGCTGGACAGCCGCGCTGACGATGGCGGTCATCGAAACGACTTCGATTTCACTGCCGACATCTCGTAGGCTGGAGAGGCGGAGCAGTTCGTCGATCATCGTGATCGTCTTTTTCGAGGAGATCAGGATGTTTCTGGCGAAGTCTCTCTCTTGAGCGTGCGGCTGGATGTGTTCACTTTCGAGCAGGAGTTCGGCGTAGCCCATGATGGCGGAAATCGGCGTCTTGAGGTCATGGGCGACGGTGTGGCCGAAGGCATCCAGTTCGGAGTTGCGCTCCTTGAGTTCCTCGACATAGCGTTGGTTGGCAGCTTCGGCTTCTTTCAGGCGGGTGATATCGCGCAGCACGACGACGCGGGCGGTGGACTGCCGCTCCTGGTCGGGGATGGGCGAGATTCGCAGATCGAAGGAGTGAGGCTTGCCATCCAGAACGTATTCGAGTTCGCCTTCTGCTTCAGTCACATTCTGGTAGCGTTCGATCAAATCAATGCTGTTTGCAAATACCTGGCTGATCTTTTTCCCGACGACATGGGCGGCACGGACGGTCAGGAGCTTTTCGGCCGCCGGGTTGAGGTCAACGATTCGACCCTGCGAATCGATGACCAACACGGCATCGCTCATCACTTTCAGGATGAGTTCGTGGGCGGCAGGCATGAGGTCGATCAGTTTATAACGGAAGAGACTGAGCGCCACCGGGATGACGGCCAGCGCATAGCCGAATGGGGTGAGGTCAAGCCGGGGAACGATGGTTGCGCCGGTGATGGTGAGGATACTGCCGGTCCAGATCAGCACCATGCCAGCGATCAGGCTGCTGAGCTGCCCGCGATACAGATGGGGAGATCGGAGGAGCCAGACCACGGTGATGATGACGGCGGCGACGTTGACGCTGTAGAGATAGACGATGCCGATCCAGAACATTGGCCCGTAGGTGCGGTCGAACATCATCAGGCCGTTGATCTC
>JAEUQZ010000206.1 GCA_016788965.1 Anaerolineae bacterium
CAATGCGCGAGGGCCATCCTGACCGGTAAGGACTTGCCGATTCCTCCAGTGGCGCCGAGAGAGATTACCAACACGATTGAACTGGAAGCCATCGAGTACAGCATTGCCTGCGCGGACATTTATTTGTGGCTGTCGCAGCGGCGGGAATTCGCTGACTTCGGACGCTACGAAGCTGATGTGCGCGGGTTGCGCGGTGAATGGTCAACTCAGATCGATGAAGCACTGCTGCGCCGGATCAACACGTTTAAGCGATGCAACCGCTGCGGCGCGCCGCTGCCGCTGAAGCACCGCTTCAGCATCTGCGATAACTGCTTCCGAGGACGCATTGACACCTGGAGTCCATAGCGACTAACAATCTTCGGTTTCAACTCCGCTTGACCACGCGCATCATGACGCCGGGGCGCGGTTCCAGTGTCGCGCCCATGTGAGCGTGAACCGGGTTGGGGAGCAGTTCCAGGCTATACCGCTGAAGTATTCGCGCCAGTACGATCTTGACCTCGACCTGGGCAAAAGCAGCCCCGATACAATTGCGTGCCCCTCCCCCGAAGGGCAAGTAGGTGTAGGGGGTTGGCTTGAACTGGTCGAAACGCTCCGGGATGAACTCGTGGGGGCGATCCCAATACTGTTCGAGGCGATGCGTCAGGTAGATGGAATACATCACGCGCGTCCCGGAAGGGATGGTGTATCCGTGAAACTCCAAATCAACCGCCGCCTTGCGTGATCCAAGATGGATAGGGGGGTACATCCGAAGGGCTTCGTCTACCACATGATCGAGATAATGAAGCTGACTGACCATCTCCATTGAGGGCGCATCCTTGCCACCAACTCGGTCAATCTCCTCGCGTGCCTGTTCCAAAACGTGGGGATGCTTGCCGAGGAGATAGAGCGCCCAGCTCAGCAGGGCGGTGCTGGTATCGTGCCCGGCAATCAACATGGTCATGAGTTGATCGCGGATCAGGTCGTCATCCATATCTGATTGCTTGACCAACAGGCTCAGCAGATCGCTTCCTTGTGTCTTTTCTTGCCTGCGGAGACGGATGATCTGGAAGAGGTAGTCGTCAAGCTCCTTGAGCCGACGGGTATACCAGGGGCGCGGAACCCCAGGCCAGAACATCCAGATGCCCGGTGAGATATACTCGATGGTCTTCAAGACTGATGCCCACAACCGCTGCATGTCTGGGCTGTAGTCCACCCGATACAATCCTCCCATCAAGATCAAGAGCGCGACTTTCCGCATTTCGACCAGCATGTCCTGCTGGCTGTTCTGTCCCCACGATGCCAACACCTCGTCGGTGCGCTGCACCATCTCGTCAACATAGGTCTTGAGCATCTGCTTGTGCAGCGCCGGGTTCATGAAGCGGCGTAGGCGATCATGCGATTCGCCATCCTCGACCAGTACGCCATGACGCAAGAGCAATGTCACCGGATCGCCTTCGGATCGCCAACGAAAGTCATCTTTCTGCGAAACCAGGACGAATCGGGCAGCTTCCGGCCCGACCAGCATGACCGCCTTGAAACCGGGCAAACGCAGCTCGAAAATGGGGCCTAACCCATCCGAGAAGACCTGGAGCGCACCCAAGACACTGTGTTCGGTCTGCATCTGGCGCAGCGCTTTGAGCGAGAGCAGTCCGTCCGGTCGGGGAATGGGTTGGGGCATATCGATCTTTTCACAGTTTCGATTGAGGGCAATTCCACTGCATGAGGATACATCAGTGAGACAGGATTAGTCACATAGCTCAGGCAGCTTTAATACAGTGCTTGGTCATACCTCATTTATATCTTCTATATTCGCCGGAGTTTTATCTGCCAGCATGTCCAAGTGACGCCTCAACATCTGTAGCAACTGCACATCAGGCGCCGCAAAAAGGTCGAAAGCATGTCAAAGATCATCGTTATTGGCAGCGGATTCGGCGGTCTTGGAGCCGCGATTCGCCTGGCCGCAAAAGGTCACGACGTTCTGATTCTGGAGAAGCTTGACAAACTCGGCGGCAGAGCCTACGTCCATGAGATCAATGGATTCAAGTTCGACGGCGGCCCGACGGTCATCACGGCTCCATTCATGTTTGATGATTTGTGGGCAGCAGCAGGGCGCAAGCGCGAGGACTACTTCCAGATGGTTCCCTGCGAACCCTACTACCGCATCTTCGACTGGAACAGACGTGCCTTCGACTACAACGGCAGCGAAGAGTTCATCATGGGCCAGATCGATAAATGGAATCCGGCAGACCGCGCCGGATACCAGCGGTTCATGGCGACGACGCAGGCCATTTTCCAGAAGGGGTTCGTGGAACTGGCCGACAAACCGTTTCTGCATTTCACTGACAAGCTCAAGGTCGCGCCTGATCTGATCAAGATGCAGTCTTACCTGAGTGTCTATCACTACGTGTCCCAGTTCATCAAGGATGATTTCCTGCGGCGCGTTTTCTCCTTCCACCCCCTGTTGATCGGAGGCAACCCTTTCGATTCGCCATCGATTTACGCAATGATTCATTACCTGGAGCGCGAGTGGGGTATCCATTACGCCGTGGGTGGGACGGGTGCGATTGTTCAGGCGATGGGAAGGCTGTTCACCGAGATGGGCGGAGAAGTCCGTCTGAACAGCGAGGTCGTTGAAATCCTGGTCGATGGGCGGCGCGTCACGGGCGTTCGGCTGAGTGATGGGACAGTCATCCAGGCCGATGCAATTGTCTCGAACGCGGATGTAGCTTTCACGTATCGCAACCTCATCCCAGAGCAGTACCGTCGCAAGTTCACGAATCGGCGCATCGAAAGCATGAAGTACAGCATGTCGCTGTTCGTGATCTACTTCGGCACCAAGCGGCTGTATCGGGATCAAGGATTGGCGCACCACAATATCATTCTGAGTGAGCGATACAAGGGGCTGCTCCAGGACATTTTCCGCAAGAAGCATTTGTCAGAGGACTTCTCGCTGTATCTGCACATGCCGACGCTCACCGATCCGTCAATGGCTCCGCCTGGTTCGGAAGCCTTCTATGTACTTTCGCCTGTGCCGCATCTGGGCGCCGATATCGATTGGACGAAAACGGCGAAGCCATACCGGGACGCAATTATGCAGTTCCTGGAAGACAACTATCTACCCGACCTCCAGGAGAACATCGTGGCCGAGCATTACATCGATCCACTGCACTTCCAGGGGACGCTGAACAGCTACCTCGGCTCGGCATTCTCCGTCCAGCCGATCCTGATGCAGTCGGCATGGTTCCGGCCACATAACCGATCCGAGGATTTCGACAACCTGTATTTTGTCGGAGCGGGAACGCATCCTGGGGCGGGACTGCCGGGCGTCCTCTCCTCATCCATCATCGCCGAAAACCTGATCGGCAGCGCCGTCGAGTCCCGCAGGCCCGTTGCCGAGCTAATCACCTAAGGATGCACCCATGAGACTGGAAGTGCCGGTTCAAAGCTGGGAATACCAACTCCTCAATTGGGCGCACGAGCCACTGCAGAGTGCCACGCCGATTGATTCAGTTCATACGGCCAGCCCTATGCTGGAGGCAGCCTACCGCTACTGCGATGATGTGACCCGCTTTCACAGCCGCACGTTTTACATGGCCTCTGGCCTCCTTCCCGCTCACAAGCGGCGTGCGGTGCGTGCCCTGTATGCATTCTGCCGGGTAACGGATAATCTCGTCGATGAGACTCCGGCGGGCATGGATGCCCAGGCGTCGCTCCAAAACTGGCAGCGATGTGTCGCCCTACCCCATCCACCGCCTCACGAACCGGTCGCGCTGGCCTGGGCGGATACCCAAGCGCGGTTCCAAATTCCAGCCGGATACGCCACGCAGCTCATTCAGGGAGTAGCCCGCGACCTCACACAGAAACGCTATCGCACGTTCGCTGATTTGGCCGAGTATTCATATGGCGTGGCTTCTACGGTTGGCCTGATGGCGATGCACATCGTCGGATTCCAGGGCGATGAAGCAGTTCCCTATGCCGTCAAGCTGGGAGTGGCCCTTCAGATGACCAACATCCTGCGGGATGTGCGCGATGACTGGCAGGCCGGACGGTTGTATCTGCCGCAGGATGAGCTGGCTGATTTCCACCTGACTGAGGCCGACATCGACTCGCAGCGTAATGACGCACGCTGGCAGCGTTTCATGCGGTTCCAGATCGAACGCAATCGCCGCCTCTATGCCGAATCTGCCATCGGGATCGGCATGTTGAACCGCGATGGGCGCTTCGCTATCGCCGCGGCCGCGCACCTCTATCGGGCTATTCTGGACGAAATCGAGCAGCGGGATGGCGACATCTTTCCAGGCCGTGTCAGCGTCAGCACGTGGGGAAAAGTACGGCGGCTCCCCAGCATTTGGTGGCAAGCTTATCGCTCGCCGCTCCATATCAACACAGAGCAAGTAGTCGAGAACCCTTCATGACGTACTTCGGATTTCTTGCAGTCTTTCTGGTCATTCCCATTTTGTTGTTGTGGGGACTGGCCCGGCGCGATGCGCGACACGGCGTTTTGCCACCGCCAGTGATGCGAAGCTGGCCGTCGTGGATGATTGTGCTGGCGCACGTCATCATCGCGGTGGTCTATACGACGCCCTGGGACAACTATCTGGTCGCAACGCGGGTCTGGTGGTACAACCCTGATCTGGTGACGGGAGTCGTGATCTGGTACGTGCCCATCGAGGAGTACACCTTCTTCATCCTGCAGCCGCTGTTGACGGGCGCGTGGCTGTACCTGATGGCGAGACACTTGCGGCTGAGTGTGTCTGATGTTCCATTAAGCAACCGGCACAACATCCGGCGTACCGCAACCGCGTTCGTATTCCTGATATGGGTGGGTTTTCTAGTGCTGCTCGTTTCGGGCTGGCAGCCCGGAACGTACATGGGATTGCTGATGGTCTGGGCGCTTCCGCCCGTGATGATCCAGACCGCATTCGGGGCCGATATCCTCTGGAAGAACCGTCGGTTGATTGCGCTGACAGTTATCCCGATGACTCTGTATCTCGCGGCAGCCGACAAACTGGCAATCACGTCGGGAACGTGGACGATCAACCCGGAGCAGTCGCTGGGGATCAACTTGCTGGGACGGCTTCCCATTGAAGAGTTGGTGTTTTTCTTCATGACCAACCTGCTGATCGGCCTCGGCATCACGCTGGTGAGTTCGGTGGAGAGCCGGGCGCGGGCTGAAGGCTATGTCCGTGCGATCAAGGCGATGCTGTCGCGCGGGCAAAATCACAGCGCACTGATCGAGAAATCATGAACGGAACGCACCATTCCTTCAACGGCGAGGACAGTGGAAACATCTGGGCGTTTCAGCAATCCCTGTCCAACCGCTTGATCCGATGGAACCTGGTCAATATTGGGGTGGGCTTGTTGTTGAGCTTCTTCAGCCCATTCTGGCGTGGATTTGGATCACAGGGAATCGGCTGGGGGGTTATCAACATCCTGATCGGAATCATCGGCGGGCGTGCTGCCCGCCAAAAAGCCGCACAGCCCGATGCACAGACGGCTGAAAAGCAGGTTCACGAGGCCACCAATCTCTTTCGCCTGCTGATCATGAATGCCGGCCTGGATATGCTCTACATGATGGGGGGCCAGCAGCTCATCCGAAAGAGCGCGGCGCAGCCGTATCGTCGCGGGATGGGCTGGGGCATTGTCCTACAGGGCTTCTTGCTGCTCGTATTCGATGTCACTCAAGCCGTCGCGGTTCCTCGACCGCGTTCGGATCGATCCGAAAGATAGATTGATGTTTCCGGGCAGCGCATTCCAAGAGGCCGAACACCTGCCTTTCCATCATGTGCGGGGAGACGCTGCGGCTCTTCTCATCCATGGATTCCCTGGAACCCCTGCCGAAATGCGACCGCTAGCGCTCCAATTGGAAGAAACGGGTTGGACGACCCGCGGTGTGCTGCTGCCGGGGTTTGGGCCGCAGATCGAGAAGCTGCTCGATTACACTTATCAGGACTGGCTGGCTGAGGCAGAAGCCGCGCTGAGCGAACTTCGCAAACAGCATCATCCTGTGATGGTTGTGGGTTACTCTCTGGGCGGGGCGCTTGCCATTCTGTTAGCTGCTCGTCACATGGTTGATGGATTGGTGCTGCTGGCTCCATTCTGGAAGGTCGATCATCTACTCTGGTCGCTGCTTCCGATCCTGAAGCCCGTGTTCAGGCACATTCGCCCCTTCCGGCTGGTGAAGCTGGATTTCAGCGATCATGAAGTCCGCGCCGGTATTCACAGTTTTCTGCCCGGCACTGATCTAGACGATCCGGTTGTCCAGCAGCAGATCCGGGATTTTCGACTGCCGTTGAAGCTTTTCAGCCAGATACGGTCGGCAGGACAGCATGCCTATCGTTCCGCGCCGCTCATTTCGGCGCCGGCACTCGTCTTTCAAGGCAGGGAAGATGATCTCGTCAAACCAGCATTGACCCGCTCCCTGGTCAATCGGTTCGCTACATCGCCGACGTATGTCGAGGTTCCAGGGAAACATGACCTGCCAGTTCAGAATGCCATTGGATGGTCAACGATTCGTGAGCGGCTGCTAAGGTTCGCGGATAGCGTCACGCAGGTGGAAATGACCGCAAGGAATCGGGCGAGATCATGATGAACATGGTCAAGGTACTGGATCGAGGGGCGTCGCTGGGACTGCTGAGAACGAATCGGCAGATCAGCGCACTGATTGCCGTATGGGTTCTGAGCATGGTGAGTTTGCCGATCCAGCGGTGGCTGTTCGGAGACAGCATTCTGGTGTTTGCGGTGAGCGTCTCTGTCGTGTGCCAGCTCGTGGCCGTCCTGGTCGTTGTTCGTTCCGTCTGGAGGCTGAGGCGCACCCTGGTTATGGCTTCCGGGGTGGCAGTGTTGGGCTGGCTGGTCGAGTTCGTTGGATCGAGTACCGGTTTTCCGTTTGGCTCATACCACTATACGGAACTGTTGCAGCCACAGATTGCCAAAGTCCCCGTCCTCATTCCGTTGGCGTGGCTGATGATGCTGCCGTGCGCCTGGGCTGTCACCACCGTGCTGATTGGAAAGCAGCGATCTCCCGTTCTATTCGCGTTCGTGACTGCGCTGGTCTTCACAGCCTGGGATTTGTTTCTTGACCCGCAGATGGTGGTCTGGGGTTTCTGGGTGTGGGAGAATCCAGTTGGTTACTTCGGCATTCCGTGGGTGAATTTCCTGGGCTGGATTCTATCTTCATTCGTCATCACCCTGCTTATACGACCAGGGCATCTGACAGCGCGACCGCTGCTGCTGATTTACGGGATCACCTGGGCGCTGGAAAGCATTGGCTTAGCGGTCTTCTGGGGGCTACCGGGGCCGGCGGGCGTCGGATTTGTGGTCATGGGCAGCATCGTCGCGTTGACTGTGTACAAATTGAGAGTGGCATAGGGCGATGTCCGCAGTGCTGTTGGCGATCATTGGCTTCTGGCTGGGATCAATCCCCTTCTCGGTATGGTTGGGCAAGCTCGCGCTTAAGAAAGACATTCGAGTGTACGGGGATGGAAATCCTGGCGCGACCAATGTGTTTCGAGCCGGTGGGCGCAAGTTGGGGGTTGCGGCCGTTCTCCTGGACACTCTAAAAGGGATGATCCCGGTCGGCATCGGCTATTATGCTTTGGGACTGCGAGGCGCTGAGCTTGTCCTGGTTGCGATTACCCCGGTGCTGGGACACGCCTTTTCACCATTCCTGAATTTCCGAGGGGGCAAGGCTGTGGCGGTGACGTTTGGCATCTGGGTGGGATTGACCATCTGGGAAGCGCCCACGGTGCTGGGATTGATGCTGTTCTACTGGTTCCGCTCGGTGCGGGTGAGCGGCTGGGCGATGATGTTCGCTCTAGCGAGCCTGATGATATATCTGGTGCTGGCGCATCCCGATCCGACTTTGATCGTCATCCTTCTGCTGAATTCAGGCATTCTGGCCTGGAAGCATCGATCCGACCTTACTCAAGCGCCAGGCTTCTATCCCTGGTATCGAAATCTGCGCTTCGCATGGAAACCCTAGAAATCCTCATTGGCCTCGTGTTGGTTAGCATGGCCGCTATCGCCATCAGCAATGCGATCTGGTTTCCGCGATTACGGGCTGGTCATTCTGGCCCAGCAGAACCACATCCGCGCGTTTCGATCTTGATCCCAGCCCGCAACGAGGCAGCAGTAATCGG
Source organism: Anaerolineae bacterium (assembly GCA_016788965.1). Classification (GTDB taxonomy): domain Bacteria; phylum Chloroflexota; class Anaerolineae; order Aggregatilineales; family Phototrophicaceae; genus CFX2. The sequence goes on from JAEUQZ010000206.1 coordinate 8,121, forward strand.
GCAGACCGTCCAAAGGCTCCTCGATCAGAGCTTTGATCAATTTGAATTGCTTGTTCTGGATGATGCTTCCACAGACGCGACCGCGGCGGTCGCGCGGGAGGCAGGAAGAGGCGATCCACGGCTTCGGATCATCGGCGGCGCACCACTGCCAGCAGGCTGGTCGGGGAAGAACTGGGCGTGCCAGCAACTCAGCGAACAGGCTACCGGAGACATTCTGATCTTGACGGACGCCGATGTGATCTGGTCGGCTGAGGCGCTGGAAAGCCTTGTAGCCGAATTCGAGCGCACGCAAGCGGATCTGCTGACGGTATGGCCGACTCAGCACACCGTGTCCTGGGCAGAGCGGATGGTTGTTCCGATGATGGCGCTCGCTATCCAGTGCTATCTTCCGGTCGCGCTGGTGCATCATGCCCGGTGGAGTGTGTTTGCGGCGGCCAACGGGCAGTGTATGGCTTTCCGGCGCAGGGCATACTCCAGGATCGGAGGGCACGCAGCCGTTCGGGATCAGATCGTCGAGGATGTGAGTCTGGCTCGACGGATCAAGAAGGCCGGCCTCCGTCTGCGGATGGTGGATGGGGCCGGATTGATCGCGTGCCGGATGTACCAGGATTGGCCGAGCGTGCGACGGGGATTCGGGAAGAATATTCTGGCAGGGCATGGTAACGCTCCGCTGGCG
>JAEUQZ010000207.1 GCA_016788965.1 Anaerolineae bacterium
GTCAGCAGGCGATTGGCCGTGTAGATGGATTGATAGCTGTTGGTAATGGCATTGATGCTGGTTTGCAGGACAGGCTGAAGGCGGATCACGTCCTGGTAGGCGGGTGTATCTAAACGTGGAGAAGGCTCTATTGCCAGCGCTCGCCCCGCATCGATGAAGGCATGGATCGGTACATCGACATGCATCGGCTCTTCAAAGTAGAGATGTGCGATCTCATCAGGTAAGTCGGCATGAGCCAGGAGGGTGTGCTGCGAGGCCAGCGCTTCGACCGACCGGTTGAGCTGATCGCGCAGGGCGGCGCGATCAGCGTCGGAATTTACCAGGACAAGGCGACTGCTCACGAAGGCAATGGTTTGCACAGTGAGTCGCTGCTGATCGGTGCTGACCAGGGCAGCGGCGGACTGATTCTGGGCGGTGAAGTAGACGGACAGCAGCAGCCCACCGAGAAGCAGCAGCAGCCCGATCAACAACAGGACGGGCACATAAAACCATTTCAGATTGAGCCGTCGTGTACTTTCACCAGCTACACGCATAATGTATTCCCGCGTCATCCTGTCATGATGTCCTGCATGTATTGTAGCCTGAATTGGGATGTGTAAGATTACAAAGGATTGAGAGGGCGTAATTTTGTGGCGATCCAACCCGGTTGAGTTCTCTAAGAGGGGTGGCTAGAATAGAGCGTAAGCAGAACGAACTGTGCTATCGGGGAAGAATCCCGCACCTTTGGGAGAAGCTTTATGTCTACCACCGCCGACATTATCCGTGCCAACAAAGAGCATACCATCGCCAGCTGGACGGCGCAGAACGCCTGGAATCCGATCACGATGGATCATGCGGAGGGCGTGTACTTCTGGGATACGGATGGCAAACGCTACATCGACTGGTCGTCGCAGTTGGTCAACGTCAACATCGGCCACAGCCATCCACACGTCATCAAGGCGATTCAGGAACACATCGCCCGCATTTCGTATGCCTTTCCGAGCATCGCTACCGAAGCCCGCGGCCGGTTGGGCGAACTGCTCTCGGAGATCATGCCAGGCAAGCTGAGCAAGGCATTTTTCACCAACGGCGGGACGGATGCCATCGAGAACGCCATCAAAGCAGCGCGGCTGTTCACGGGCAAGCAGAAAATTCTGGCGCGGTATCGCTCCTATCATGGGGCGACCTTCGGCGCGGCCACGGCGGGCGGCGATCCCCGGCGGCATGGGCATGGCCCCGGCATTCCCGACATCATCCACCTGCCTGATCCGTATGCCTACCGCAGCCCGGTCTACCGGGGACGCACGCAGGAAGAGGGCGACCTCATCATGGCCGATATGGTCGAAGAGATCATCCTGATGGAAGACCCCAAGCTGTGCGCGGCTATCCTGCTGGAAGGCTACAGCGGAACCAGCGGCGTCCTTCAGCCGACGGAAGTGTACTGGAACCGTATCGGCGAACTCTGCAAGAAGTACGGCCTGCTGCTGATCGTCGATGAGGTGATGAGCGGCTTCGGACGCACGGGCGAATGGTTCGGGATCAATCATTACCCGGCGGTGGAGGCGGACATCATGGCGGTGGCGAAGGGCATCACCAGCGGATATGTACCGCTGGGGGCGGCCATCCTGAGCGAGGAAATCTCGGCCTACTTCAATGACCATCCGTTTTCGATGGGGCTGACCTACAGCGCCCATCCGCTGGCGATGGCGGCCGGGGTAGCGACCATCGAGGTGTATCACCAGGAGAACCTGATCGAACACAGCCGCGAGATGGGTAAGGTGCTGCGGCGCGGGTTGATGGATCTGGCCGAGAAGCACCCGCTCATCGGGGATATTCGCGGGGCGGGCTGCCATCAGGTGATCGAACTGGTCAAGAACCGGGATACGCGCGAGCCGCTGTCTCCCTGGGTGGGCGGCTTCACCGAGCCGATGGCAATCGTCAACAAGACGCTGCGTGAAGAGGGTATGAGTACCTTCGTGCGCTGGAACATGATCTTCAACTGCCCGCCGCTGGTGGTGACGGAGGCCCAGATCAAGGAAGGGTTGGACATCATCGACCACGCCCTGACCAAGATCGACTCGTACTACGAGGGGTAGCCGATAGAATCGGGGGGATATGCCTGGCGGCATGTCCCTTCGGATCTCTCAGGAGCAGCAATGGACGAACTGGTCAAGGCCATCACGCCCCAGTTAGAGCGTGATCTGAGGAGGCTCAACCCGTTCTGGTCGGGTGATCCGCTGCCGATGCTGCCCCCTGTCCGGCGCTGGGCCTATGCGCCCCTACTGAAGCGACTCAAAGGCGGTCTGGCGAAAGCCGCCGTCTTGAGCGGGCCGCGTCAGATCGGAAAGAGTACGCTGGTTCGCCAGAGTATTCAGACCCTCCTGGACGAAGGCGTCGAAGCCCAGCGAATCTTCTACATCCAGTTCGACGATCTGCCGGAACTGCGCCGGATCAGTGAACCGCTGCTGCACCTCGCAGGCTGGTTCGAGCAGAACATCCTGCGAAAGACCTTCAATCAGGCGGCGCGTGAAGGAAAGATTGCCTATCTGCTGCTCGATGAAGTCCAGAATCTGGACTCGTGGGCGGAGCAGCTCAAGGCGCTGGTCGATTCCAGTGATGTGCGGGTGTTGGTCACGGGCAGTTCTGCTTTGAGGATCGAATCGGGGCGGGACAGCCTGGCCGGACGGATTTCCACGCTGGAGATGGGGCCGCTGTTCCTGCGCGAGATCATGGCGATTCGTCAGGAGGGGGAACTCGCCCCGGTGCTGCCCTGCCACGGCCTGTCTCCCCTGCGGGACAAAGCTTTCTGGTTCGACCTTCGCGCTTACGGGCAGCAGCATCAAGCCCAACGCGACCGCGCCTTCCGCGCGTTTTCCGAACGCGGGGCTTACCCCGTAGCCCATGCCGAGTCGGAGGTTGACTGGCCGGAACTGGCCGACCGCCTGAACGAGACGGTCATCCGCCGCGCCATCATTCATGACCTGCGGATGGGCGCGCGCGGCGCGCGACGCGACCCCGATCTGTTGGAAGAGGTCTTCCGGTTGGCCTGCCGTTACGCGGGGCAGTCTCCCCAGCAGGGCTTATATCTGGACGAGATCAAGCGCATGATGAACGCCAACATCGGCTGGCAGCGCATCCTGGCTTATCTCAAGTTTCTGGATGGCTCACTGCTATTGCGGATGATCGAACCGCTAGAACTGCGGCTGAAGCGCAAACGGGGCGCATCGAAGTTGTGTCTTTGCGATCATGCGCTGCGGGCGAGTTGGCTCCAGGAGGTCGTCCCGCTCGATCCGGCAGGTTTGCAGGCTGCGCCGCACCTGCGCGATCTGGCCGGGCATCTGGCGGAGAGTGCTGCCGGTTACTTCCTCAGTTCGGTTCCCGGTGTCGATATCGCTCACTTCCCGGAGCGCGGCGCGGAACCCGAAGTCGATTTCGTCCTGACGGTCGGCGAGCAGCGCATCCCCATCGAGATCAAGTATCGTTCCCGCATCGATCACCGTGATACCTTCGGACTGAGGAGCTTCATCGAAAAAGCCGTGTATCACGCCCCGTTCGGCATCCTCGTTACGCTAGATGATGAAGTGGTTGTCGATGATCCACGCATCGTCGCGCTGCCGCTCTCTACACTTCTGTTGATGCGCTGAATTATTCCCCAGACCATCAGTCCATACCCCCCGATTCCAGCCGAGAGCGCCTCGTCAGATTTGCTGGCTGCCATCCAGCGAGGCCTGTAGTCCTTTAGGACTATTGCGCCAGGAACGATGGGCATTTGATTTACTTTCTTCACAAATCGGGCGTACAGTGTTGAAGGGGTTGCTGGCCCCTGTTGTGCCGATTCAATTGAAAGGTTGCTGAAGATGGCAGACGCAAAGTCCCCGCGTAAGGCTAGTGAGACTGGGCGCAAAGCCTGGCTCAATCTGGTCGGTTTCAAGAAGGGAGATGAACGTCCGAACATCATCGTCGCCGCCGTTGACCGCACCATGAAGCCTATCCATGTTGCTCGTGTCGATTCCGACGGCAATTTCGATCTGCCCGCGAGCGCCCTGAAGGAAGCGCACCGCATCATCATCGGGCCAGACGTTGACAATCTACAAACGCTCGACCTGAAGAACGTTCTCCGCTACCGCCCTAACCAGTTTGCCGAACTGCTGGAGCGAGGCGCACTCAACATCCCTGGACTCCGGTGGGAAACCTGGTTGGGTTACATCAAGTGCGTGACCGGCTCGGTGCGCCACTGCCGGCCGTTTCCGCCGTGGTGGTTGGAGTTACAGCAGGCGCTGACCGAGCCGCTGATCCCCATCGAGCGGCTTCAGCCGCAGACGAGTCTGCGCGCCATGCGCTCACTGCGCTCGCAGGTGTCCACACCGGCCTCGAAACTCTCGGTCAGCGGCGGGCTGAACGTGGCTCAGCAAAGCCTGGTATCGGATGCGCTGGTACGATTCCCGTGGTATCGCTGCGATCCGGTCTGCATCGGCACGGTCGAGGTGTACCAACGGCGCTGCTGTTGTAGACCCTGGATCATCGATGACATCGTCGTCGATCTGGAAGACATCCTGGACGACCTGCCCATCGAGGTCGAGTTCCCGCCGATCCCGATTCCGTGGCCTGATCCGCCGGAGCCGTGGTGGTTCGAGACCAAGTTGTTCACGGGCGGGGTACTCAACGAGAAGCTGCTGAACGCGCGGCGCGATCTGAACGCGATCCGTTCGCTGCCGAGGCAGGAAGCAATGGCCTACATCGATGCCCGCCCATATCTGTGGCACTGCACCTGCGGCGGGGCGACCAAAGTGGCCGAAGGCTTCATCAATCCCGACGCGACCTTCAACCTGTGCTGGTTCACCTGGTCGCACCTGCTGCCCGGCAACTGCCACTACGAATATGCCTATGTGGTCAAGCAGCAGATCAACGGGATGACGGTGGTCATCTACAACGGGTTGGCGGCCAACCAGTGGTTCAATGAAGGCGTGGATGCTGAACTGGTGTCGTACCATCCGCAGGCCATCGGCTGCCCCGATCCGGGGCAGGGCGTGAATGATGCGGCGGTGTATCTGGATACCATCGGCGGGACGGAAAGCTGGAACCTGGCGACGCCGAACGCGGCCGGATGGGATCGCGTGGCGATGCCGGCCTACAACAGCGGACTGGTTTTCCCGGCGGCGACGGATGCCGCGGCAGCCGGGCAGTACCTCAACTGCAACTGGGGCGGGACGCTGGTGCTGCGCTACATGTTCACCTGGCAGCTCAAGGCGACCGGGGCGAAATACTACCGGATCAGTTGGATCAAAGCGGACGGCAGCGGCAACCCTGACCCGTCAGCGACGCGCGAGTATTTCACCGACGGGCTGGTCTGGAAGAAGTACGAGAGCTTCGAGTCGGTTCCGGTCACGCTCGGCCCGAACCCGGTCGGCGGGGAGAACTACCTCTACGAAATCCCCTACTACGACGGGACGATCAACTGGACGGGGGCGGTCACGCATCACGGGTACATCGATACGACCAAGTTTGCCGACGGGCGCTATCTGGTGACGGTGGAAATCTTCGACGCGGCGGGCAAGCGCCTCAAGCCGACAGGGACTCCCAGCATCGCGGCAGGCGATATTGCTAAGTCGTTCCACTACCTGCGCTGGTATCAGGATACTCCCGCGCCTGGGGACGATTTCAGCAATGTTCCTTACGCGGCGCTGACGCACCTGTTCTGGTGGGATAACCGCGCGGTGACGGCCAAACTGGTTTCGGTGTATATGGACGGGGCGGAGTTCAACGAGGAGTGCATGTTCCTGGAAGGGACAGTGGCTTCGACCGTGGCACTGGCTTACCGGGCGTATCACCCCAATCCACGCTTCCACCACTCGCACGGGCTGGGCTGGCGGCGCGGCTTCGGATCGTTCCCGTTCTCGACGGGCGGGTTTGCCGATGCCCCGGCAGATGCGCTGGGCGTTCCGCTGAATGTGCATGGCAACGTGGGAACCGAGCCGGGCTTCGCGCCGGGGGTCAGCGGCACGCAGACCTTCGGTGATATGCTCCGGCCCGACATCGATCCGACGCGGACCAAATGCACCTTCACGGTCACGCTGTCGGTGCAGGCCAAGACGACCAACGGCTCTGGCTTCGTACTGCCGGTGGGGGATTACGGCTCATTCGCACTGGAGATCATGCCGCCGGGGCCATAGGCGACCGGATCGGCAGGGATCATGAACACGGAGGGAGGGCACTGTGCCCTCCCTTTTTGTTGGTGGCGATCAAGATTGAGCAGAAAGTGAGCAGGGATTGGTCTGGAGGCTGGGCGGCACTCCGGCGCACACTGAGGGTATCCGCTGCTGGAGGATGCCCGTTCTATGACGATCATGCTGCTGACGCCGCCCTGTGCTATACTGGCCGTTCGGGGAGACGATGCTGAATTGGCTGAAACGAATCCACCATCTGAAGAGAAACTGCTCCGGCGCATCCAGGCCGGAGATCAGGAGGCGCTGCTCGAGATGCACGCTCGCTACGCCAACCTGGTCTATTCGGTTGCCTATCGGGTGCTGGAAGAGTCGATGAGCGCGGAGGAAGTGACCCAGGATACGTTCATGCGGCTGTGGCGGAAAGCGGACAGCTACGACCCGGAGAAGGGGCGCTTCGTCACCTGGCTGCTGACCGTGACCCGGCGGCTGGCTATCGATGTGTTCAGGCAGCGGAAGCGGCGCGAACCGCGGGCCGGGCTGCTGTTCATGGATGAAGACCCGACGCTGTGGGAGAACATCCTGTCGGTGGAGGGGGGCAGCGAGCTGCGCCGAAATCTGCGTTCGGTGATGGAGGGGCTGCCGGTTGAACAGCGCGACCTGATCGAGATGATGTACTTTTACGGCCTTTCGCACAGCGAGATCGCTGAGGCGCTGGGGCTGCCGCTGGGGACAGTGAAGACGCGCATCCGGTTGGGGATGCAGAAGCTGCGGCTGGCGTGGTCGGCTGAGGGAGTGAGCAATCCCGATCAGCCGAGTTGAACGTACTGAAGGTAAGTAATCAACCGGGACGAGGCTCCTGGCAGTGAACGGGTTGTAATGAACAGGGACGAACTGCTCGATCTGATACCGGCTTACGCGCTGGATGCGCTGGACGCGGAGGAACGCGCGGCGGTCGAGGGGCTGCTGCGGACGGACGCGGAAGCGCGGCAGCTTCTGGCCGAGTATCAGGCGCTCGGCCAGGCGATGACGCTGGCGACCCCGGCCCGACGCGCACCGGCTCACCTGCAAGCGGATCTGCGGAAGCGGCTGGCGGCCGAGAGCAGCCCAAAGGTGGTCTCGCGGGGGAGATCGATCCCGCTGTGGATTCCGGCAGCGGTCGCGGCAGCCGTGGTGGTGATCGTGGGGGCGCTGGCGCTGATCCGACCGGGGCAGGGCGATCCGGGGGCGGATCTTTACGCGCAGATCGTGGCGCAGACCGGTCACGTCACCCGCGCGATCCAGCCCGCCGAGGGGGCCAGCCCGCAAGGGGAGATGGTCTACACGGCGGACGGGAAACAGGCGGTGATCCGGGTGAGCGATCTCCCGGCGCTGGGGGCTGAGCAGACCTTCCAACTGTGGCTGATCGACGCGACGGGAGCGCGGAGTGGGGGACTGCTGCGCTTCGATGATCCGAGCGGGCCGCACTACATCGTCATCCCGCTGGAGAAGCCGGCCCAGGAGTACGCGGCCTTCGGGGTTTCGACGGAGCCGGTGGGGGGAAGTCCGCTGCCGGATGGGCCGTCCAGCCCGCCGATCTTCGCGGTGGTGGTGGGGTAGTTAGTAGTTTATAGTTTGTGGTTTATAGTTGATAGAAAAATGCAGGTAGCTATTAGCTGATCGCTTATGGCTTTTAGCCAGACGGAAGAAGTTAATGGTTGATAGTTTATAGTTGATAGAAAAACGCGATGATAGATGAGAAATCTGATAAGAATGAGAATGCGAAAATTCTGAGAATCTGTGGCTCGAAGTGTCGCTGATGTCGTCAGTGTCGGTGAAGCTGATCGCCACAGAAAGCCGATTGTCGTCAGTGTCGCCTGGACAAATTGGCGCAAATGGCGGCAATGGCGTCAGTGCCGTCATGGTTGGATGCGCCTGTTTGTGTCAGTTCCCCGTGAAACACGCCATCTGCCCCTGCAAACGCGCCGCCAGACACTAAAGTGATCTGGCTGCCGAAAAACCATGTCCACTGAAAGGACAGAAGGCACTGCGCGATGTGCATAGTCCGCCTGTTAAGGTGCGGCGGCGGGAATGCCGGACGCCCCGTTGGGCGTCCCTACCCGTCCGTAAATACACAATAGCACAAAATGGGCGGGTTAGGGTGACATTTTGGTAACTCTTTTGAGGGGAAAATGTGGACGCGAGGCCGGAGGCTCAAGCCTCCGTCTGAGGCGAAAAGCCTGCTGAAGCAGGCTGAGGAGCAGGAATCAGGGATTGGGGAGTGGGGGTCAGGGGAGTGTTACCCGGCGGTGAGGTAGACGGAGAGGGCGAGCCAGGCGACGCTGTAACGCAGGGCGCGGCTGCGTGGGTGGCGGACGGCGCAGTACAACATGCTATAATTCCGCACGAGGGTCGGAATTGATCGGGCGAGCGAGGGCAGCGACGATGAGTGATAAACCGCTAAGGCTACTCCAAGATTTTAGCTATCCAATTCACCCCTGCCCATTGCACGGAGAGGGGCTTTGCCTCCCCCTTTCTCCG
>JAEUQZ010000208.1 GCA_016788965.1 Anaerolineae bacterium
GTTTGAGGGAAACGAATGTCTATTTTCAAGGGAGAGGTTTGACAGGCAAGATCGTTCGTGGGCGGGCGGACATGCGGGCGAAGACGCCCTTAGTCCGCCCCTACGAAGCCCGATCCGCATGACCGAACATGCGCGTCAACATTCATCAGAGTATCGCCGCGTGTTTATCCGTGAATTGTCGGGCGCGGGGCGGCATTCAGCCTTCGATATTCACCCACAAACTGGGGTTTTGTGGATGAGGCTGCCTGGATAGGCTGAGAGCGGCTGTATCCGAGTCTTGAGGAGCCGAGACAATGCGCTTCACTGTCGTGATGATTCTGCTGGTCATCCTGCTGCGGTCTGTCGAGACGTTGGCGGCCCAAGAGCCAACGCCGTTCGTGGCGGGGAACAGCAGTTCGCTGCACCCCAGCCTCTCCGCCGACGGCCGCTACGTGGCGTTTACGTCGGATGCGTCCAATCTGGTCAGCGATGACCTCAACGAAACCACGGATGTGTTCGTCCGCGACCGCCAGGCGGGAGTCACGCTGCGCGTGTCGGTGGCCTCGGATCGGACAGAAGGGAACGATGCGTCGCGCCTGGGCGTGATTTCCGGAGACGGACGCTGGGTGGTGTTCGAGTCGAGCGCCAGCACCCTCGTCCCGGACAGCGCGAGCGGTTGGTCGCAAATTTACCTTCATGAGATGGAAACGGGCCAAACGGCGCTGATTTCCACCTCGATTCGAGGCGGCGCGGGCAATCTGGCCTCGTTGGAGCCGGATGTTTCCGATGATGGCCGGATCATCGTGTTCTGGTCGAACGCGGATGATCTGGTGGATGGAGATGTGAACCAGGCGCGGGATGTCTTCGCTTTCGATCGACAGACGGGCACGATGCGATTGGTCTCGGCGACATCCGATGGGACGGCGGGGAACGGCGACTCGCGCCGTGCGGTCGTCTCCGGCGATGGGCGTTATGTGGCGTTCTGGTCGGCGGCAACGAATCTGGTCGCCAACGACGGCAACGATCTGGAGGACATCTTCGTCCATGACCTGCAGACCGGAGAAACCGCGCGGGTGAATGTCAGTCTGGATGGTAGCGACGCGGATGGTTACACCTTCGATTCGATGGATATCTCCGGGGATGGTCGCTTCGTGGCCTTCTGGTCACAGGCGAGCAATCTGGTGGATCAACCCAGCAATGGGCTGAACAACGTGTATGTCTACGACCGCCAGAATCGCTCGATGATGCTGGCAACGCCTGGCTCCTGCCAGGACATGTGCTTCGGGTCGGGCGACCCGGCGCTTTCCGCCGATGGGCGCACTGTGGTCTTCGACTCGGATGTCGATGGGCTGGTGGGCGGCGACAACAACCGCACCAGCGATGTCTTCCTGCGCGATCTGGCGAGCGAGGCCATGACGCGGCTGTCGGTCAATGCCGACTTCGCAGAATTGGATACGCTCTCGCTCAGTCCGGCGATCTCCGCCGATGGACGTTTTGTCGCTTTCGAGACCAGCGCGGCGATCCTGGCGCTGGACTTCAACTTCACGACGGACATCTATCTGGTGGATCGGGAGACGGGCGTGATCGACATTGTGTCGGTGGCGAACGAGGCGTGAACGCGGCAGGCGGATGAATCATGAAGAACAGCCGCCTCTGATGCATAGGTGGCTGTGTGTGGAGATTCAATGCAATCCCACCACAGAGGCACAGAGAACACAGAGGATATACGGAGGGGGTGAAGGATAGAATGAGCCGAACGGGCAAGACCATGCCCTAGACCGGGCTGATGCCGTAGAGGAGAGCCGGGTTGGGTTCGCGCTCGACTTCATCCAGGTTGGCGATGCACAGGTGGCCGTGCTGGTAGAGGTATTCGACGTGGGCGCCGACTTCCTCTAAGGCCAGCAGGACATCGTAGCCGTGGCGTTCCGGGTACATGTGCTTGGAGATGTCGCTGATGGTCGATGGCCCGTCGTGGGCGCGGATGGCATCCAGCACGCGGTCGAGCTTGCGGTTGTGGCTGGCGCGGATGGCGTCGATGCGTTCGTAGAGGTTGGTCATGGGTTCTTCATGGCCGCCGAGGGCGACGCGGATGCCCTGAATGCGCTCGACTTTGCGGAGGGCTTCCAGATAGTGGCCCAGCCCGGTGTAGTGGGTGATGCTCTCCGGGGCCTGGTGCGGCGAGGTGCGGGCCAGGATGTGGTCGGCGGTGATGAGGACATCGCCGATGTGGATGCAGACCTGGCCGGGACAGTGGCCGGGGGTATGGACGAAGCGCAGCCCATCGAGCGGTTCATCTTCGTTCAGGTTCAGATCGACCGGCACGGATTTGACGTGCTTCTTGGCAAAACCGTACATCTCCAGCAGCTTGTCCAGGCGCTCCGGGGCGACTCCAGCGCGTTCGAGATAGACGCGCAGGTCTTTGGTGGCGATGATGACGCGCTCTTCATAGGCGGTCAGCACGCGGCGGTCGATCTCGTGGATGCCGACCTGCGCTCCAGTTTGCTCGACCATGAAGGAGAGGCCGCCGAAGTGGTCGATGTGGCCGTGGGAGATGAGGATGCGGCGGATGTCTTTCACGTCCAGCGGTTCGCCGAACTCGGAGCGGATGGCGCGGATGCCGGCCAGGACGTGATCGCTGCTGCTGCCGAAGCCCGACCCGGTATCGATGAGGGTGGGCGGGCCGGCTTCCAGCAGCACATAGCAGTAGGCGATGAAGTTGGGGAAGGCCTCGGCTGGGATGCGGTAGATGCGGACGCCGGTATTGGACTGGAAGCGTTCAACGACAGGCAGGATCATGATTAGCTCTCAGGCTATGGGGAATCTGCCCGGATTATACCACGCGGCGGGTCAGTGGCGGACGACGCCTTTGACGTGGCGCAGGGCGTACATCTGGGCGAAGAGGAGCGCCTGATTGAGTTCATGGACGCGCTGGCGGATGTCGGTCGCCATGTCACCAACGGACTTGCCATCCAGCCGGGGCAGCACGACGCTCGCCAGCGGACGATCCGATTCGATCAGGGCGGCCCAGCGGTCTACTTCGTCAAGGTTGCGGCGCATGACGCTGGTCGAATCGAGGATGTAGCGTTCGGCAGGACAGGCAGCCGGGATGGTGGGATCGTCGCCTTCGAGGATGGCATGGCCGCCGCTCATGGTGGCACGCATATGGCGGAGGATATCGCGCAGGCCGGCCATCTCGAGGGGGACATTGGCGGGCAGACGCTGGACGCGCATCGTCCGGGTCATGGGCAGGCTGCACACGATCTGGGTGTAGACGCAGACGACGGTATAGACCAGTCGGGCCTGTTCACGCAGCGGGCCATACAGCACCGAAGCGATGAAGGATTCAGGTTCGAGTTCGTCGTAGCGTAGTCGCGTCTCGGTATGCAGCAGCATGGTGGTATCCCATCCGATGCCGACTGACCAGCACGGGCGGCATCTATATTCAAGATACCATTGATTCCTTGCAGGATCATCAATGCTTTCATGAAAACTTTGTAAAGTGGGGCGCTCAGCCGCGAATCTCATGTCTTCAGGCCATCAATCTGGCATACAATCATTACAAGTTGAGTAACGACGTTTCCTTTGAGAGGAAGAGACTTGTGGAAACACCAGTCAAGACCGTAACAGTCGAAGACTTCGAGGGATTCCCAGCGATCAGGATGACCTGGCAGCATGAGGTCAAGTATCCCGACCTGCGCGATGCTTTCCGGAGAATCGAGGCCAAGCTGAACGCCTCGTCACAGCCGCTGTACGTGGTGGTGGACATCACACACTATCCGAACTTCCCGCTGAACGCCACGGTCGCGGAAGCGGCTGCCGGGCCATACCGCAATCCTAATCTGGTGGAGTGGCTCATCATCGGCTCGAATCGCGGGGCGCGCCTGATCGAGCAACTGCTGGGCAGCATCACCGGGCGGCGCAATGTGCGCTGGTTCCAGACCGAAGCCGAAGTGACTGCGTACCTCGGCAGCCGTCCCCAGATTTAGCCGAGCCTCAGCCTCAATCCAAGTATTGCCAGACCGAGCATCGCATCGCGCCAGCGCGGTACAATCTCCTGCTACTTTCAAAGCCAATGGGCGGGGCAGCAGCATGGAGCAGAATACGGCGGTTGGGCTGTTCCTGGCGCTGGGAATCGTCATCGTGGCGGCGCGGCTCGCCGGGAGCCTGGCGCGGCGCTTCGACCAACCGCGCGTCCTGGGCGAACTGATCGTGGGCGTCCTGCTTGGCCCCTCGCTGCTGGATATCCTGCACTCGTCGGCGCTGGGGCTGGAACAGGCGCATCTGGACGAGACGATCCACAGCCTGGCGGAGTTGGGCGTCGTGCTGCTGATGTTCAAGATCGGGCTGGACATCCATGTGCGCGAACTGGCGAGAGTGGGCCGGGTGGCGTTCACGGCCGGTGTGGCCGGGGCGCTCGTGCCGGTGATCCTGACTGTCCCGGTGGTGCTGCTGGCCGGGATGGAATTCAAGTCGGCGCTGTTCGCGGGGGTGACGCTGGCGGCGACCTCGGTGAGCATCTCGGCGCAGGTGCTGCTAGAACTGGGGGTTTTGCAGACCAAAGTAGGGAACGCCCTGCTCGCCAGCGCCCTGATCGACGATGTAGTGGCGATCCTGCTGGTTTCGTTCGCGGTGGCGATCACCGGCTCGGCAGAGGGCGCGAATGCAGGCGATCTGCTGGGCATCCTGGCGCGGATGCTGATTTATCTGGCCGTCGCGTTCGCGGTCGCGTGGTTCCTGCTGCACCATCTGATCCACTGGATTCATCTGCAACCGGCGATTGCCCAATCCTACGGGGTGCAGGCGGTGGCACTGGTGCTGGCGCTGCTGTTTGGCTGGGCGGCGGAAGTCTTCGGCGGCGTGGCGGCCATCAGCGGCGCGTTCATTGCCGGGGTGGGACTGAGCCGGGTGAACGAACCGGTCAAGCGGCTGATCGACGTGACAACCTCGAACATGGCCTATGCCTTTCTGGTTCCGATCTTTTTCGTGAGCGTCGGCCTGACGATTGATCTGCACCTGTTTCCGCTGAGCGCCCTGCCCTTCGTGGCTGCTCTGCTGCTGATCGCCGTCGTCTCGAAGGTGGTGGGCTGCGGGCTGGGGGCATACAGCAGCGGCTTCAACCGGATCGAATCGCTGCGGCTGGGGGTGTGCATGATCTCGCGGGGCGAGGTCGGCCTGATCGTGGCCGCGCTCGGCGTGAACAGCGGGGTCTTCCAGCCCGATAGTTCCTTGTTCGGGGCGTTGTTCCTGGTCGTCCTGCTCACAACGGTGTTGACGCCGCCGATGGTGCGGCGCGTGTTCCAATCCGGGCGTACTCCTGAAGGAGAAAACGGTCATGTCCGCGCATAAACTGATCGTGCTGATCACGTCCCAGGTGGAAGAGGGTTACAGCATCGGGGACGCCTGGCGCAAGGCCGGCGCGCCGGGCGTGACCTTCCTGGAAGGCTTCGGCCTGGCGAATGTGCAGAAAACCGTGAGTACGGCGGAAGTGCTGCCGGGCATGTTATCGGCGCTGGAAATCCTGCGGGAGAACCGCGAAACCAGCCTGGTGCTGCTGTCGCTGGTGCATGACGAGAAGCTGATCCCCAGCCTCTTTTCGGAAGCCAGAGCCGTCCTGGGGGACATGCTGGCGCCGAATGCCGGGGTGATGTTCGTGATCGATGTCGAGCAGGCCATGGGCATCCGGCTGTACACCGGGGACTGAAACCGCGCCTGGATGCCCCTGGCCGCAGGGTTCAGCGCACGACAGCATAGACAATGAAGCCGATATAGGCCAGCAGCAGCAGGGCGGATGCCCAGCGCGGCAGCCGTCCGCGCAGCCCGAAGACCACCAGCACCAGCGCGAAGCCCAACATCACCGGGAAGTCGAAGACGAGCAGTCGATCCGCTACCGGGATCGGGCGAACCAGCGCGGTCACGCCCAGGATGCCGAGCAGGTTGAAGATGTTCGAGCCGACGACGTTGCCGAAGAGGATGTCTTCCTGGCGGCGGGCGGCAGCGATGACGCTCGTCACCAGTTCGGGCAGCGATGTACCAACGGCCACCAGAGTCACGCCGATGACCAGTTCGCTCACCTGAAGGGCGCGGGCGACGGCCACGGCTCCATTCACCAGCAGTTCCGCCCCGACCAGCAGCACAGCCAACCCGACGACAATCCGCCCGACTTCCAACCAGCGGTTGATCGGGCCGGTGATGTTTTCTTCTTCTTCGAGTTCGCGCTCTTCATCGGGTTTCAACCGTTCGCGCCGCGCGGCGCGGATCATGACGATGTTGAACAGGATCAGGCCGAGGATCAGCAGGCCGCCTTCTGGCCCGCTGATTTCGCCATCGAGGGCCATCAGCCAGACCAGGATCGAGGAGCCGATGACCACGGGGATTTCCCGCTTGATGAGGTCGATGTGGATGGGGATGACCAGCACCAGCCCGGCCAGCGCCAAGATCAGGCCGATGTTGGCGATGTTGGAGCCGACGACGTTGCCGATGGCAATGTCGCTGGAGCCACGGATGGCGGCGGTAATACCGACCAGCATCTCCGGCATGGATGTGCCGAAGGCGACGATGGTCACACCGATGATGAGGGCGGAGACGCCCAGCGACGCGGCCAGACGGGACGCGCCCTGCACCAGCCAGTTCCCGCCGAAGAACAGGCCGAGCAGTCCGAGAGCGATATAGAGCAGGTTGATGGGGTCGATCATGGGTGAGCCTCGTCGAAAAAACACTCCTTGAGCGGGTACGGAACCGATGCCACGGGCGGCCGTTGGCTGCGTTCTCGTGCAGGCATCTTACCAGACCCGACGCCACTTCTGAACGGCAATCCAATCTTGATACGAAATTGATGGGAGACGCGCTTTCCATTGTTCCGATCTTTACGCGGACGGGCGTACAGTCAAGTCAGGCGGGCTGATGCCCGATTCGACATAAGGATCACCGTAATGAACACCATTCTGGTACAGATGTCGGAGAAAGCGTGGACGATGCAGGCGCTGCATCTGGCCTGCGCGTTGGCGCGGAATTCGACAGCGAAGCTCGTCCTGGCGCGGTTGATCGAGGTACAGCACTACTCGTACCTGGGAACTCCATTCGGAAACAGCGACCCCACGCCCCAGGAATATGACGACATCCAGGAGTATGCCGCCACTGCTGAAGATTACGGTGTCGAACTCACCGTCCGAATGATGCAGTGCGCGAACCCGCTGGAGGCAATGGCCGACGCGGCGGATCACCTGGACAGCGCGGTGGTCTTCGCCCACATTCCCAGCAGCCGGATTCCCTACTGGGCGGAGATTCAGACCTGGCTCCTCAAGCGGCGGTTGGCAGCCGGGCAGCGACAGCTTTTCACGCTGGCGAGGCCGCCTCAGCCGGAGACCTACGCGCCGTCGATCACCGTCGAGCCGGCCCATACACCCCCTCACAGCCAGCACGCCGGTCTTCCAAAATCCTGATGCTTTCCTGATACGCCCGACGAAAACCCTGACACGATCCTGATGATCGACCCTTATACTGACCACTCGAAATCATTGGAGCATCCAGTATGTCGTATCATGACACGCAAGAACGGGTTGCCGATATCGTCCTCGGCAAGCGACTGCACACAGCCGATATCAGCCACCAGACCGCGCCCAACCCCATCGCGCTGGCGGTGCTTGCCAGCGATGCCCTGTCTTCAGTCGCCTATGCGACCGAGGAAATCCTGATTATCCTCAACACGGCGGCGATCAGCGGCTTCGCGCTGGTCGGCTTCGCGGGCAACGCGGTTTCGATTCCTATCGCTATCGCCATCGCGGTGTTGATCGCCATCGTCACCATCTCTTATCGCCAAACGATCTACTCCAACCCGGCGGGCGGCGGCGGCTACCGAGTTGCTAAAGAGAACCTGGGCGAGGAACTGGCCCAGGTGACGGGCGCGGCGCTGCTGACCGACTATATCCTGACGGTGGCGGTCAGCATCAGCGCGGGCGTGGCGAACCTCATCAGCGTGGCTCCGCTGCTGGCTCCGTACCGCGTGTGGATGACGGTGGGCATCATCGTAGTGATGACCTACATCAACCTGCGCGGCGTCAAGGAAAGCGCCCGGCTGTTTTCGATTCCGACCTATTTCTTCCTGGTCACCATGGGGATCACGCTGATCCTGGGGTTCCTGAAGCTGTTCACCGGGACATTGGGCACGGTGGTCGGCGTCGAGGCGATCCAGCACAATGCGTTGGAACCGATCACGCTGCTGCTGCTGCTGCGCGCGTTTTCGTCGGGCTGCACGGCACTGACCGGCATCGAAGCCATCTCCAACGACACGCAGCTTTTCCGCCAGCCCCGCGCCAAGAACGCGGCCAATACGCTGGTGGCGATGAGCGTCATTCTCATCACCCTGTTCCTGAGCATCACGGTGCTATCCAACGCGGTACAGGCCGTACCCTCGCACGATGAAACCATCATCAGCCAACTGGCGCGGACGATTTATGGGGAAGAGGGACTGGGCTATCTGGGCTACATCCTGACCATCGCCGGGGCGTTCGCGGTGCTGTTCATGGCAGCCAATACGCCGTTTGCCGACTTCCCACAGTTGGCGGCGCTGCACAGCAGTGATGGCTTCCTGCCGCGCCAACTGACCTATCGCGGGCGGCGGCTGGTGTTCAGTTGGGGCATCTACACCCTCTCGGCAGGAGCGATCCTGCTGGTGATCGTG
>JAEUQZ010000209.1 GCA_016788965.1 Anaerolineae bacterium
TGTGAACAGATCGTGGCCGCCCACGGCGATTACGTCTTTCCGGTGAAACGAAATCTTCCCACTCTCCAGCGCGCCATCGCTGATGCCTTTATGCCTCCACCCACCTCACCCGGTCACAGCGCCTTACCCTTGCCCTCCGCCAGCGCTCAATCCATCCATCTTGGACGGGGGCGCATTGAGTACCGCGATGTGACGGTCACTTCGGCGCTCAACCACTACCTCGATTGGCCGCAGCTCGCTCAGGTGTTCCGTTTGCAGCGTCTCGTCCAGCACAAACGAACCGGTAAGCTGACCTACCAGGTCGTCTTTGGAGTAACCAGCCTTTCCCCTGAGCGTTGTTCCCCTCAGCGCCTGCTGGGTCTCATCCGCGATCACTGGCATATTGAGAACCGCCTCCATTGGGTTCGAGATGTGACTTTCCACGAGGATGCTTCCCCCATTCGCAGTACTCCCTGTCAGCGCGTCTTGGCCTGCTTGAACAACCTCGTCATTGGCTTGATCCGTCAAACTGCTTTTGCCTATGTCCCGGAAGCCCGTCGCTTCTTCGCTTTTCATCCTGATCACGCTCTCGCGCTCTTGCTTTCCTGACTTTGCAATAGCCCTGGATATGCTAAAATGATCGAAGAAAGGCAGGCTCTCGGCGCATGATCGAACGCCACCTCCCAGTTCTACTCGATACCGGGCCATTGAGCACACTCTGCGGTTTTCCCGTAACTGATCGGCCCTACATCTATACGGTTCTGCAACTTGCCGAGATCATGCTTGCTGAGGGCGTTATTGTCGAAGCGGGGCGAGGGAAGATCTGGCGTACAGTAGCACCGCTTCTCAACAGCGGAGATATCAAGAAAGCCAGTACCACTACCATAACAACAGCCCTGGATACGGCTTACAGCAAAGACCTCGGACTGGGGGAAAGAGCCACCATCAAGGCCGCTCTCGAAATGGAGCTTACTCCGGTAATTGACGACAAAGACGCTTTCATTGTGGCTTGTAGATTCGGCTTACACCCTATTGGGTTTCAAGATTGGATTGTGAGGCTTGTACGGGAACATGACCTGCCGAGAGAAACTGGTATTGAGATCGTACAAGTAACCTCTTCACAGTATCCTCGAATGTTCCTGGCACACACGTTAGAAATGCTGGCGGAGTAAGCAACATGGAGACCAAGCAAGCGACCATTTACGATCTCTTCGTCGAAGCCCACAGCCGTTATACTGGCAAATCGGCGGCGCAAGTCCGGGCCGAACTTGGGCCGGATGAATGCGAGGCTCGGATTCGGATGCTCCACGAGCAGTATATGGCCGGGCAGTTCTCTTTCGGCAGGTTCACCGAGTTGGTGGGCGTCGCTCACCTGGAACTGCGCGAAATCCTGGCATTGATGAGCCTCCCGACCTACAACTGAAAACTACCTACCCCAGCGGGCGTAACCGTACTGTTCCAGGAAGAACGTCATCCGCGCGATGACCGCCTGCTGCCAGACCGCCCGGCGGCCCTCTTCCCGCAGGCTCTCCAGCCGCGGCGCGGCCCCGGCCTCGATCCCCTCGATCACCCGCGGCCCAACCCAGCCCTCGACCTGCAGGGCGCGGACGTCCTCCGCCGGGAGGATATGCGCCAGCTCGCGCAGCACGTACCGCGCCACCGCCTGCCCCCCAACCCGCTCGAAGGTCGTCCACACATTCACCTTGACGATCCCGTCCCCGGCCAGCCGCGCGAGGTCGCCGTCCGGCAAACTCGATGAGCCGTGCAGCACAATCCGCCTGCCGATCCGCCCGGTGATCGCCTGCGCCCGCGCCCCATCATAGCGGGCGGCCGTGGCCGTCGCCCGGTGTTCCGTCCCCAGATCAGGCACGATCAGGAACACGCCTGTCTCGCGGTAAAAGCGTTCGGCATCCTCTGGCGTGGTCAGCGGCACATCGGCATGATCCTCCGCCTGCGCGATCTCCGCCACCGCCCCCTCGACCAGTACCCGCCCGCGCATCCGCTCCACGAAGGCCCGCGTCATCTCGATATTCTGGCGCATCGGCCAGGCTGAGGCATCGTACATGATCGTCGCGTACACACCGGCAGCTTCGTCAAACATCGCTTCATCGACATCCGGCTGCCCGTGATCGAAGTGCAGCATCACCTGAAGGTCGTCATACGGCCCGCCCGGCGCGACCAGCACGGCCACATCGTCCAGCAGCGCCTTCATCCCCACCCGCGCATCCTGCGCTGCCGAGTAGCTGATGAGCTGCGCTTCTACGGCGTAGTTGGCCGTCGCCGAGACCACCACCGGAACCTGCTTCAGGCCGTGCGCCTGCCCGAAGTCATGCGCCGCTTTAAGGATCGCCTCGGTCGTGTACAGGTTGGCCGTGCAGAAATTGGCGAGGCACATTCCCCGTTCCCCGGCGCGGTTGTACAGCGCCGCCACCGCTCCCGGTTCGCTGATGATCGGCATGGTCTAGCGAACTCCTTTGAGCGCCTCAAGGCGGTGATGCAGCATCCGCAGTGCCGGATACAGCCCTCGGAACACCTGCTGGTAGATCGCCTCGTAATGCTCAGCCTGGGCCGCCTCCGGTTCGAGGACTCGGACATCCCGGCGCAGCGCCGCCAGCGCCGCCCCCACGTCCGGGTAGATGCCAGCGCCGATCCCGCCCAGCATGGCCGCCCCCAGGCAGGTCGCGTCGCTGATCTGCGTGATCGACAGCGGACGGTTCAGGACGCTGGCCTTGATCTGCATCCACAGCGCGTTGCGCGTCGCCCCACCCAGCGTGTAGATCGCCTGTACCTCTGGCACGCCCGGATAGGTCAGCAGCGCTTCCAGCAGCAGCCGGGCATCGAAGGCCGTCCCTTCCAGTACCGCCCGGAATAACGCCCCCCGGCCCACATCCGTCCCCAGCCCGATGAACGCGCCCCGCGCCAGCGGATCGTCATATGGCGGTGTAGCAAACTGGAGGTGCGGCAGGAAGCACACACCCTGGCTGCCCGCTGGGATCGCTTCGGCCTCGGCGATCAGCGTCGCGTAATCGGCGTTCTCTGCCAGCGTGTGCTTGAACCATTCCACGCACGCGCTTGATGTATACAGCGCCCCGAACACATAGTACAGGTCAGGGACGACGTGCGCCCCCTGGGTATAGCCCTCCCGCCCCAGCTTCGGATCGCTCAGCGGATGACCCAGCGAGACGAACATCGTCTCCGATGTGCCGTGCGAATTGCAGACTGCCCCCGGCTGGATCACCCCGGCCGCCAGCGCCCCGCAGACATGATCGTGCCCGCCCGCCGCCACCTGCGTCGTGACGGGTAAGCCTGTCGCTGCGGAGGCTTCCGGCGTGACCGTCCCCAGCCGCGTCCCGCTGACGCACAGCGGCGCATACAACCCGGCCGGGATTCCCGCCGCCTCCAGGATGGTCTGCGACCACTCCCGCGCCCCCAGATCGAGCGCCAGCGTCCGCGACGCCAGTGAATAATCCGCTGCCTGCTCCCCGCTCAACCGGAAGGCCACGTACTCGGCCATGTGCAGGTAGCGCGTTGTCCGCTCGAACAGATCAGGCCGCGCCTGCTTGAGCCACAGCAGCTTGCACAGACTGAAGATCGGTTGCAGCGACAGTCCCGTGATCCCGAACAGCGCATCCTTGCCGAGAATTTGCTCCAGCCAATCGGCCTGCGGTTTGGTGCGCGGATCGAACCAGGCGATGGCGTTGAACAGCGGTTGGTTGTGGGCATCCAGCGGAACCCCGGCCTCGCCCATGCTGGCGACCGCGATGCTGGCGATCCGCCGCGCGTCCACCTGGGCAGTCGCTTCCCGCAGCGCCGCCGCCGCCGTCTGCCAGATGGCCTCCGGCTCGAATTCCGCCCAGCCCGGCTGCGGTGTCAGCGTCGGAGTCGGACGGCTGGCCTTTGCTACCGGCTGCCCATCGGGTGTGAAAATCCAGGCTTTGATATTGGTTGTGCCGACATCCAGGCCGGCCAGGAGGGGTTCGGCGTTCATGGTGGCTCCCACTGAGGTGAGTCAGACCGCGCGTCTCCTGAGCGTACCACACCTGAATCCAACCACGCCACCGCCCTCCGTATTCCTTTGCGTCCTTTGCGTCTGCTCTGTATATCCTTCACCCCCTCCGGTATGATCTCTGTGTCCTCTGTGCCTCTGTGGTTCAATTCGCATTGGATTTTCATCTTGGGGTGTGATGCCATTTCATAGGGACTTTGCGGTTAAGAATTCTTAGGCTAATCCAGAAAAATAGTGCGTCAAATTCTGGTATTTCGGGCGGATATACGGGCGCGGACGCTCCAAGCCGCCCCTACGGCGGACTGTTTATTTCTCTGGAAAGGCCTTACTCCCTAATCCCCAATCCCTGATCCCTAACCCCAAATCTCGCAGCGGCCCCCGCAGCATCGCCCCCAGCATCACCGCCGGCGTCGAGAGCGTCACCACCTCCGGCGGAATCTGCCGGGTGAGCAGCTTGCCCATCAGGTCGTGCATGGCCGGGTCTTCCATCACCCAGCGGATGCCCTGGAGCGCCCAGCCCGGCACATCCCGGTCGCTGTAGAGATTCTCCCGCACGCTGCTCAGCGTCCGGCGGTACATCCCGTAGGTCTTGATCCGCACGGTTTCGTCGTACCAGTCCAGCGCCTCCGGCCACGTTTTCTCACGCCGCAGCCAGTAGCGGATCGCCCAGGCCAGTGACTTGGCGCTGAACAGGGCGTTGAAGATGCCCTGTCCATCGAGCGGGTCGTGCTGGTGATAGGCATCCCCGACCAGCGCCCAACCGGGGCCGCCCGGCTGCCGGTACAGATTGCCGATGCGCTTCATCCCCTGCACCCGCGTGACCATCTCCGCCCCGTCCAGCCGCGCCGCGATCTGCGGATTGGAACGCACCAGCGCCAGATAGCGCTCCTCCGCGCTGAGCGTGCCCGGTTCCAGCAGGTGCGGCTGCCCCTCGACCGTCACCGCCGTCGTCCCGTCGGCGCTGTCCATCACCAGCAGGCCGTAGCCGTAGCCGCCCTCATAAGCCACCGCTGTCGGCCCGCCCGCGTCATATGGTCGTACCCCGCGCCAATAGGCATACAGCAGCGAGGTCGGATAATCGTCGTACACATCCGATTCGGCGGCGTTCACCTTCCGCGCCACCAGCGAGAAGCGCCCATCCGCCCCGACCACCAGCCGCGCCCGGATCGGTTCATCCTGGCCGCCGCGCGTCCGCCCAACCACACCCACGACTCGCCCATCCTCCCACAGCAGATCGGTCACGGCGTAGTGCTGCCGCGCTTCCACCGAGGCGAACCCCGCCGCATGGTCGAACAGCGCCGCGTCGAATCGGGCGCGGTCGATGGCGTAGGCATAATCCCGCCCGTGCGCCATCGGCAGTCGGATCGTCGCGCTGAAGGCCCGGCTGTGCCCGATCACCCGCCGGATGCGGGCCGTGCCCCGCGCATACTCGGCTTCCTTCGCGCCGGTCTCGTCCAGCAGTTTCATCACCGGCGAATAGATGATCGGCGACGACGCGGCCGGCAGGCTCGGTAGGGAAGCCCGCTCCAGCAGCAGCGTCCGAACGCCCTGCTGTCCCAGTCGGGCCGCCAGGCTCGCCCCGGCTGGGCGCGCGCCCACAATGATGACATCGTATTGAGGAGACATACTCGACCTCGTGAAACCCTTCACCATCATGAATCGCGCCCAGTCTATCCCCGTCACATTAACCCCCTCGGTGAAGCGGATGAGACGACTTCCCAGCAGGAGCATGAGGGCGGGCAGGGTTGGATGTGATTAAGCGTGTAGGTGATAGGAAAAGTTGATCTGTATTATTTAAATGACTATAGAAATACAAGTTGTATCGTAAATTGTCGGCAATGTCGGACGGACAATTCTGCGGAAACTGCGGCAATTGCAAACAAGCAATTCCGTGGCAAAGTCCTCGCATGTAAGCAGAGGTTTGCCAGAAATGCTGCAAATGCAAGTCCGCCAAAAGTTGCAAATGTTGAAAATGTTGCAGTTGCAACTGCGCGAAATTTACAACAACGATGGGATGCGATATTCGCAGGCGATAGTTTGTGAAGGTGCGACGGGGGGCGTGGGCACGATGCATTGTGCCCCTACGGAGAATCCCCGCGTATTTACAGAATAGCACAAAAGGGGATGGAAAGGGTGACATTACTGTCACTCTTATGAGGGGAAACCCGGACTGCTTGACAACACCCTCTAGGAACGAATTCAATCGCAGTGAATGGCTCCAAACGGATCATATGGGGTGTCACTGTTGGCAATGACCTGACGGAGCAATGCTCCATCGGAGTAGGCGCTCAACACATCGGGAACCTGATCGAGCAGTACGCTGTAAAGACGCACGTTTGCAAGAGCAGTTGGGTGCATTGCGTCATAGAATTCAGTATCTGAAGAACCAAAGTCAGCCGCATTAGAGAAGTCGAAGAAAGGCAGGTCGTGCTGCGCGAAAATGCGTGCTGCTGCCGCCGCGCTCTGTGAGAAGAATTCATAGCGACTGTCCGTAGAAAGTACGCGATAGACCTCCGGGTTGAATGGAGTCGCGTAGCCGATGACAAACATCCCTTTTGCGGTCGCTGTTGTTAAGAATCGATCCAGGTAGCTAACCACCTCTGGCGATAACACCTGCCCCGTCCAGTATGAGTCGGTCCCGCTCTGGACACGAGCCAGTTCTGCCATTCGAACCTCGGCGTTGACGTCATTGTCATTGCTGCGTGGGCTGCGTTGAAGACTGCCATCACTGCGGAAGCCGATCCCACGGGAAATAGCGAAGATTCCGAGCGCAGGATCTTCACATAGGGGCTGCACACGACTAAATAAGCGGCGATATACCCCATCTCTTATCGATTCTCCACGAATTAGTTCGCGCGCGGTTTCAGTGGACGCGAGCCAGAGGCGGTCCACGTCGAAGTCCACCCCAGTGGAATAAGTGGTCTGCCAATCCGTTAGAAACATCTGGCTAAACCAATCCAGATCAATGCCGACAATGGCGACTGCGGGCGCGTGCGCCGGGTCCAATTGATCCACAAAGGCTTGAAGGGTATGCAGGCCCCACTCGATATTGCCAACATTGAAGAAGGCCTGCGGATTCCTGTTAAACAGCCCGGACTCCATATGCACTACGCGCGAACTACCGAGGACAATAATCTCCGGCCGGCGCATTTCGATACTGAGGAGCTTGTAGTGCAGGTTGTTGCCATCGCTGCGAGGCCCGTACAAGAGTGAGCCGCGCATTTGACGCTTGATGATTTCCTCGTGCGGGGTCAACTCGCCGACATGGTAGACCAGAGCAACAAATGCCAGCGCCGTGAAGACCAATGGGGTGGAGAAGCAAGCCAACCGGACAAAGAAGGGCTTCATGTGATGGTCCCTCAGAACTGGAAATAGATGAACTGAGCGCTGGCATGGGTAAGCAGCGAAATAAGAATCAACAGCGCGGCGGCGTAGTAAGCTATCCAGCGAGCAAAGCGCGGTACGCCCGCGACCCGCTGTATGCTCTTTGGGTGTGAAATCAGCCCATCGCTGAGGATGACGAGGCCAATCAGCAGAATAGCTACCAGAAGCATGGTGCGTGGTGCGAGAGCCGCCCTCTCGAACGGTGCGAGGATAAAGTCCATGCTGGCGTTCCCACTAAACATGTGGCTGAAGATGTAGAGCGCATCATCAAATGAATTAGCGCGGAAAAAGACCCATGCCAGACAGACGAGGAGGAAGGTGATGCCACCAGTGACAAGCGGCGGCCAGCGCAGCGCTTTCCCCCAGCGCGGGTGGCGTTGGGCGCGTTCCAGCAGTGCCTGGGCTACCAGCATAACGCCGTGAATCAGCCCCCAGATGACGAACGTCCAACGTGCGCCATGCCACAGGCCACTTAAGGCGAAGACGATGAGGATGCTGAGGAGGGTGCGGACGAGTCCCGCGCGGTTGCCGCCAAGGGGAATGTATATGTAGTCACGGAACCAGGTGGATAGGGAGATGTGCCAACGACGCCAGAAGTCTCGGATCGAGGTCGCAAGATATGGTTGCCTAAAATTGATGGCGAGTCGAATGCCCAGCATTCGTGCCGCGCCAATGGCAATGGCGGAATAACCCGAAAAATCACAATAGATCTGGAAGGCAAAGAAAAACGTCGCCAAGACGAGCGTTAGGCCGGTATGGTCTTTGGGATGGTCAAAGACCGCGTTTACATAGAGCGCAAGCGTGTCCGCCACGACGACTTTCTTGAACGCACCCCAGAGAACGAGACGCATTCCTGCTACCATATCCTCCTCTGTTGGCGCAACGGCGGCGCGTAACTGGGGTATGAGGACAGAGGCGCGTGTCAGCGGACCTGCCAGGAGTTGTGGAAAGAAAGCAATGTAGGTTGCAAAGATGCCGAGGTGACGCTCCGGTTCGACCGCACCACGGTAAACATCAAACACGTAGGAGAGTGCCTGAAAAGTGAAAAAAGATATCCCGATTGGGAGCAGAATTGTCACAGGGGAGTAGACCACACTGAGTGACAATGCGGCGACCGTTTCGGCCACGAAGTTGAAGTACTTGAAGACGGCAAGCACCGTGAGACTGGCGGCCATGGCAATGACCAAGGCTATTCCAGAGAATAAGTGAGCCAGAAATGAGGTACACTCAGAAAAAAGGAAGGGGGTTGGGATGGCTGAGTT
>JAEUQZ010000020.1 GCA_016788965.1 Anaerolineae bacterium
GGGGTGCAGATCAAGCTGAACCGCGAGGTCTTCTGGACTGGGGCGGTTCCACCGCAGCCGACGCTGCTGCCATAAGCTGACTCTATCGTAATGCTGACGTTTAGGACATAATTGGCCCGTCGCGCTCCGCGCGGCGGCTTTTTATTTCTACGGAACTTGTCGAATGCTGGAGGAGGTGAATCCGTGATGGCGAACTGCGCCGTGCAGCCATCGCGGCTGATTGCCGATCTTCGTCGAATAACCCGCGCGCGTTAGGCGGGTCGTATTCGGCGGTCTGCTCCCATGCATGGGCACTGAAATGCCGGAAAGTCCGGCGCGATGTGCCACTGACTTCAAACCCCCATCAACTCTTGTTCGCAGATCCGGACTGTATGGAGCCAAAGTATGTTCAAGGCAGTCAGCGCCAAAGTCGATATCCAGAAGCTTGAACGCGACCAGTTGAATTTCTGGCGCGAGAAAAACGTCTTCCAGCGCAGCATGAGCGAGCGGGAAGGCGGGCCGAGCTTCGTCTTCTACGAGGGGCCGCCCACGGCTAACGGCCGCCCCGGCAGTCACCACGTCCTGGCCCGCGCCTTCAAGGACATCTTCACCCGCTACAAAGCGATGCGCGGTTACTACTGCCTGCGTGCCGCCGGGTGGGATACGCACGGCCTGCCGGTGGAAATCGAGGTCGAGAAGGAACTCGGCATCACCCATAAGCACGAGGTCGAAGAATACGGCATCGCCGCCTTCAACGAGAAGTGCCGTCAAAGCGTGTATCGCTACCTGACCGATTGGGAGAAGCTGACGGAACGGATCGGCTACTGGGTCGATCTGGACAATGCCTATATCACATTCAGCAACGATTACATCCAGAGCGTCTGGTGGATTCTCAAGCAGTTCTTCGAGAAGGGACTGCTGTACCAGGGCTACAAGGTTGTCCCGTACTGCACGCGCTGCGGCACGCCGCTGAGCAGTCATGAACTGGCGCAGGGGTACGATGATGTCGAAGACCCCAGCGTGTATGTGCGCTTCCCGCTGCGGGATAAGCCGGGCGTGTACTTCCTGGTGTGGACGACCACACCCTGGACGCTGCCGGGCAATGTGGCGCTGGCCGTCGGCGAGAACATCGATTCTGTACAGCTTGAAGGGCCGTCGGCGGATGGCGGGACGGAGCAGTTGATCCTGGCTGCCAGCCGGGTCGATCATGCGATGGTCAACCGCGACCAGTACCGGGTGGTCAAGCGGCTGAAGGGGAAAGACCTGGTCGGCCAGCACTATAACCCGCTGTACACGTTCCTGCCCGTCGATACCGACTATGCCTATGTCATCGCCGGGGATTTCGTCAGCACGGAAGATGGTACAGGGATCGTGCATATCGCGCCCGCGTTCGGGCAGGACGACCTCCAGGCCGGGCAGAAATATAACCTGCCGGTGTTAAGGACGGTCAATGCCGAAGGCGCGTTCATCGATGCTGTCACCAAGTTCCGGGGCATGTGGTTCAAGGACGCCGATCCCGACCTCAGCCGCGATCTGCGCGAACGGGGGCTGCTCTACCGGTCGGGCAAATACGCGCACAGCTATCCGTTCTGCTGGCGCTGCCACACGCCGCTGATGTACTTCGCGCGGGAGACGTGGTTCATCCGCACCACGGCGTATCGGGACAAGTTGGTCGGGCTGAACCAGGGCATCAACTGGGTTCCCGAACACATCCGCGATGGGCGCTTCGGCAACTGGCTGGAAGATGTCAAGGATTGGGCGCTGGGGCGTGAGCGTTTCTGGGGGACACCGCTGCCGATCTGGGTGGACGACACGACAGGCGATATGCTGTGCGTGGGCAGCGTGGCCGAACTGAGCGAGTTGGCTGGGCGCGACCTCAGCGAACTCGATCTGCACCGCCCGTATGTCGATGAAATCACGTTCCCGAATCCCAAAGGCACGGGCGGGACGATGCGGCGCGTCCCCGAACTGATCGATGTGTGGTTCGACAGCGGCGCGATGCCGCTGGCGCAGTGGGGCTATCCGCACAAGAACCAGGCACTGTTCGAGTCGCAGTTCCCGGCGGACTACATCTGCGAAGCCGTCGATCAGACGCGCGGCTGGTTCTACAGCCTGCACGCCATCAGCACCATGCTCTTCGAGCAGGCTTGCTACCGGAATGTCATCTGCCTCGGCCACATCATGGATGGGGAAGGGCAGAAGATGTCCAAGAGCAAGGGCAACATCGTCGATCCCTGGGATGTGCTGAACAGGCACGGCGCGGATGCCTTCCGCTGGTATCTGTATGTGTCCAGCCCGCCCGGCGAACCGCGCCGCTTCTCGGTCGATCTGGTTGGCGAGATCATCAACAAGTTCTGGAGTACGCTCTGGAACACCTACAGCTTCTTTGTGACCTACGCCAACATCGATAAGTGGTCGCCGCTCGATCCGCAGCCCGCGGTTGCCGAGCGTGATCCGCTGGATCGGTGGGTGCTGGCCGAACTGCACGCGCTCATCAAGACGGTGACGGAAGCTTACGATACCTACGATGTCAACAACGCCACCCGGCCGATTCAGGCGTTCGTCGAACGGCTGAGCAATTGGTATGTGCGGCTGAGCCGCCGCCGCTTCTGGAAGACCGAGAACGACGCCGAGAAGCGCGGCGCGTATGCGACGCTCTACGAATGCCTGGTCACGGTGTCGCAGTTGGTCGCGCCGGCGATGCCGTTCGTGAGCGAGGCACTGTACCGTAATCTGGTCGCCGAGGTCAATAAATCGGCGGCGGAGAGCGTTCATCTGGCGCTGTGGCCGAATTACGATCCGGCGCTGATCGACAAAGCCATGATCGACGAGATGAACCTGATTGAACGGCTGGTCAGCCTGGGACGCGCCGCACGCGAAAGCGCGACTCTCAAGGTGCGCCAGCCGCTCGCCAGCGCGCGCTTCGTCACCCGGAACGCGGCTGAAGCGCAGTCGGTTCAGCGGCTCGCGGCGTTGATCCAGAGCGAACTGAACGTCAAGCAGGTCGGCGTGCTGGAAGGCGCAGGCGATGTGGTCGTCTATGCGCTCAACCCGCTGCCCAGTGCCCTGGGTAAGAAGTTCGGAAAGGATTTCCCGACGGTGCAGAAGACGCTGCGCGAAGGCCAACCGGAAGATGTGACCCGCTGGGCGAAGCTACTGCTGGCCGGGCAGAACGTCACGGTCGAGGTCGGCGGACGCAGCTTCGAGGTGACGCCGCAGGAGGTTGAGGTCAAGCAAAAATCGGCGGAAGGCTTCGCCATCGCCGAAGACGGCCTGTATCTGGCGGCGCTGGATACGCGCCTGACGGACGAACTGGTCATGGAAGGTTTCGCGCGGGAAGTGGTGCGCCGGGTGCAGTCGATGCGTAAGGACGCGGACTTCAACATCGAAGATACGATTGAAGTGCGCTATGTTGCCAGCGAACGACTCGGCAAGGCCATCGCCCAGTTTGCGGAATACATTCAGGGTGAGACGCTGGCCGATAAGCTGGTCGCGCAGGAACCCGCTGATGGCTTCCATCGGGAGAACTTCGACACCGAAGAAGAGAAGCGCAAGCTCGACGGCGAATCGCTGGTGCTGGGAGTCAAACGCGCCGGCTAATGAATCACTGAAAGGGCAGGGGCGGGTTCCGCTCCTGCCCTTTTTTTGTCTGCTGCCTGGATGATACCCAACTCCTTTTGTTGTAAATGCCCAAGCTGGTTATTCAAATGTGCCAACTGGCCTCGCTTCGGTTGGAAAAAGCGGCCAGAACACGCTATAGTGATTAGCTGTTCTGGCTAAATGCTGTGACCCGGTATTGTTGAAATCGATCATGTTTGCACCCACCGCCTGGGATACAATGCGGCGATAGGACAGGCACAGGATCATGACCGAAGCGAATACGACGACGATTCAAGCTCTGCTTCAATTCGCGCTGCCGCTGGGAACCAGTCTGGCATCGGGTTCGCCCGAAACTGCGATCAACTGGGCGGTAACGGTTCGGGCGCAGCCCCCGGCCTTCCCGGATATTTATGGCGGGGAACTGGCGTTGGTGTCGATGGACGTGCTGCGGGGGTATAACAGCCGCCTGACGCTGGCTGAGGTGGTCGAAAGTCTGGCTCAGGTGGGTGTGAGCGCGGTGGCCTCGCCGGATGATGTAACCGATGCGACCGTGACGGCAGCGAATCAGTGTCAGGTGGCGCTGCTGGCGCTGCCTGCCGACAGCAACCTGACCCGGATCGAACGCTCGGTCAATACGCTGATCGCCAACTACACCGCGCAGCTCAACCAACGCGCGATGGAAATTCAACGCCAGCTCACCCGTCTGGCTGCCGAAAACCGCGATCTCAACAGCCTGCTGCAAATCGTGGCCCGCTCGACGGCGCGTCCGGTGGTCGTCCATGATGATGCCGGTGTGCTGATGGCCCAGGTGTATCCCAACGTGTCCAAGCGCGGCGCGGTCAGCAGCGGGCGCTCCATATTGCAAACGCTGCCTTATGGCGCGTTCCAGACCTGGCTGGAGCGGGAAGCGCCCAATGATGAAGGCTTGATCGTCGCCAGCCCGATTGGGTTCACGACGGTGCTGAAGGTCGAAAAGCGCGTCGCGGGCTATCTGTCGCTGGTGGATAAGCAGACTCCGCTGGACGAGTTCGACCGTCTGGTGATGACCTACGGCGCGGATGTGTGCGCGATTGAGCTTGCCAAGAGCCGCGCCATCGCCTTCGCCATCGAGCAGACGCGCGGCGATTGGGTGCAGATGTGGCTGAGCGGCACGCCAGCGGACGATGATATGCTGAGTACCCGCGCCCAGCAGTCGGGCTTCGATGCCGGGTCGATGTTCGTCGTGGCGGTTTTCCGCGCTCTGACACGGTCGGGGGCGGCGCTGCCGCTCGAATCGCTGATCGCGCTGGTGCGCGATGATATGACCCGGCGGCAGATCAACGGCGCAGTCGGCCAGTACGTCGATGTGATCGTCGCCCTTTACCCGCTGGAAAGTCCCAGCAAGATGCCTCGCGTCCACGATCTGGTGGAGGAAGTGCGTGGGCAGTTGGTCTCGCGCACACCGACTGGGTTGGTCGGCGCGGGGATCAGCCGTCCGGCGAATGGGCTATCCGGTCTGCGGGAAGCCTACCGGGAAGCCAAAGATGCCGTCAGCATCGCCAACGAACTGGGAGATCGAGAACACACCACGTTCTACGGCGACCTCAAATTGTTCCAACTGCTGCTGGCGCTCAAGGAACGCAACCTGGATCACCTGCGGCGCTTTCATCAGGAGACGCTTGGCAAACTGGTCGAGCATGATGAACGCAAACAGGCTGACCTCATCCGCACGCTGAACGGGTTCTTCGAGGCCAATGGCAACCTCGCCAAAGCCGCCTCCGACCTGGATGTCCACCGCAATACGCTGGTTTACCGCCTGGATCGCATCGCCGAACTGACGGAGATGAACCTGGATGATCCGGACAACCGGCTCATTCTGCATCTGGCGCTCAAGATTCAGCGGGTGCTGGCGACGCTCTCCGGCGCAGCCTGAACAAGCATGATAACTGACCTCACGGCGTCTGACGTTTGACACTGGCAGTCTTCCCCTGGCTCGGCTTGAATGAGGGTGAAGCCGGTGAGAGGGAAGGAGAGTATTCCGATGAGTACCAGACTGGTGCCGGTGCTGGTTTGTGATGGCTGCGGGGCGGAAATCGACATGGATTTCTACATCCGCGTCAATCCAGGAACGGAGCGTCGAATCTTACAGAAAGACACTTCTGCCGCGACCGAGCGCGATTTTTGCTGCGAAGCCTGCCGGGAGTGGTGGAAGGCGCAGTATCCAGAGGAAGGCCCGTGGGGGCCGGCCTGGGATGAGCGCAATTGGTGGCGTCAGAGTATGCTCACCTGCGATCATGTCGCTGTGCGGACGACCCACGACAATCTCCCGCTGGTGGATACCCACGCCCACTTCGAGGACCCCGAACCGATCCGTTAAGCTGGAGTGCGAATCGAATAATCCCGATCTTCTCATGACGAGAGGATCGGGATTGTTGTTTTCTGCGGGATCAAACCGGAGCGGGGTCAGTTCTTGCGCGTCGGCGTGGTGATCCTGACGAAGTGATCCTGCGGACGCCCCAGCAGCGCATAGAGGTGCTGGGCAGCCTGCGGTTGGTTGTTCACTTCCAGCGTTTGAATGTAGGTGTTCAGCAGTTCGCGCACATCGTCGGCGCCTTTTTCATCCAGCGGGAAGATATCCACCATCGCGCCTTCGGCGATGCGCCGCTTGATGGCCTTGACATCCAAGCCCATTTCCGGCTGAATGCGCTGGTAGATGACGCCGCCCGACATGCCCGCGCACATCCACGGGCCGGGATCGCCCAGAATGACGACGCGGCCAGAGGTCATGTACTCGCAGGCGTAGCCTTTGAGGTTGGCGCGGGCGGCCAACCCGCCAAGTTCATCGCGCAGCGGTTGGCGGATTTCCCCGCCGAAGATCACATCCGCGCCGCTCAAGCGGATGCAGGCGCGGGTGTCGGCGTTGCCCTGGACGATGAACAGGCCGCCCTGAGCGCCGTA
This sequence comes from Anaerolineae bacterium, assembly GCA_016788965.1. Taxonomy (GTDB): domain Bacteria; phylum Chloroflexota; class Anaerolineae; order Aggregatilineales; family Phototrophicaceae; genus CFX2. The sequence goes on from JAEUQZ010000020.1 coordinate 6,517, forward strand.
AGCGAAGCTCTTGCCGACTGAACCATCCAGGCGTTCACCGTTGTGGTTCAAGCCCTTCAGGATGGTCAGCGTGCCGCCGCGTGCGCACTTGGCTACGCCGTCCTGCGCTCCACCTTCCACCAGCACATCCAGAGGTGCATCCAGGAAAGCCGCCAGACCGTTGCCAGGGATAGCCGAGTTGCTGAAGTTCAGATGAATGGCGTCGATCAGGTCAGCGTTGAGGAAGTCACCGCGTTTGATCGCGCCGGAAAGGTGCGTACCGAGGCCGCGATCCATCGCCATCACCTGCTCGTCGTCATAGGTGATTTCGGTTTCGCCAGCCATCACTTCATCAGCGATGATCGAAGTGATCTGCTTGGTGAGGGTGTTGCGGGGGCGAACCAGCCGCTTGCCGACACCGGGTTGGAGCGCCTTCTTCTGATTCTGCGGGGCGCGTCGCATCAACGGGCTGAGGTCGATCCGGTCGTGCATGGCGATCTGTTCAAGCAGGTCGGCGCGCCCGACGACATCCTGAGTCCGGGTGAAACCGAGCCGGGCCGTCCATTTGCGGATGTCATCCGCCAGCATGTAGAAGACATTGCAGATGCCGTCCACGGCCATATCGTAATCGCGCGGTTCAAAATGCTTGATGCCCTTGAGCGTGGCTTCTTCTTTGGTCCTGATGTGGGTGGTGATTCCGACGTGGCAGGTTCCTTCATGGCACTTGCGACAGATGGTACAGCCGACTGCCACCATCGCCAGCGTGCCGAAGCCGACCCGGTTCGCGCCCAGGCACATCATCTTGAGGACATCGCGGCCGCTCTTCATGCCGCCGTCGCACCACAGTTCCACATCATCACGCAGGCCGCTTTCGCTCAGGGCGCGGTGCGCCAGCCAGACGCCGATCTCGGCCGGCAGTCCAACATGCCGCAGCGAGTGTGCCCGCGCCGCGCCCGTGCCGCCGTCATAGCCAGTGATGTTGATGATGTCCGCGCCGGCTTTGGCGACGCCGACGGCGATCACGCCCACGCCGGGGACGACCGGAATCTTGACCGAGACTTTGGCATTGGGGTTGGCCGTCTTGAGTTCATCGATGAGCTGCGCCAGGTCTTCAATCGAGTAGAGGTCGTGATTGTTGCTTGGCGAGATCAGATCGACGCCGGGGGTGGTGTGACGGGCCGCGGCCACCTGTTCGGTGACTTTGTAGCCGGGAAGCTGACCGCCTTCGCCGGGCTTGGCTCCCTGGCCGATCTTGATCTCCAGGTAGTCGCACGAATTCAGGAATTCGATGTTCACGCCGAAGCGGGCTGAGGCGATCTGATTGCCCCGGTTGCGCGGGTAGCGCCCCATCACGTCGGGGAGTTCGCCGCCTTCGCCGTTGACGCAGATGATGTTCAGGCGGTAGGCCGCCTCGCCGTAGGCTTTGTAGGCCAGTTCACCCTGCGAACCGAACGACATCGCGCCGATCAGCACCGGCATGGTGTGATGCCCAATCGAGATGTCCACGCTGTCCGGGTCGATGGATTCGTCATCCTCAGTCTTCAGGCCGAGGACGTGACGGATGGCGACCGGGATGCTGTCTTCCAGTTCCATCAGTTCGTGGGTGTAGTCTTCCAGGCTCAGTTCGCCGTGGGCGACATCTTCGATCTTCTTCCACATCTTCGGATAGAGCCGGTCGGCGTTGGTCAGCTTGCCGGGCTTATCGCCCCGCAGTTCAGCCGCCCGTTCTTCGGCGTCGTCCTTCATCATGCTGAAGGTCAGCCCACGCGCCTCTGATCCATAGTAATTGGGTGTACCGAAGTACGGCGCGACGTTGATGGACAGACCCACTGAACTGAACGAGTGGCCGTAGCCGCGCAGTTCATGGCAGCCAATGGTCGAGATGATTTTCTCCAGGCCGCCGTTGATGATCTTGATGAGGCCGGAGAACTGCTTGGCCCGCGTCTCCGGGTCGATTTCCTGCTTGGCCGCTTTGGGAGCCAATCCGAGGGCGGTGGCATACATGGCGTAAGGCACGATCCCGTTCGCCCCCAGCGCGATACACAGTGCCAGATCGTGGAAGTCGCGCAGGGCGGCTGACCGCACCACGATCCCCGCCCGGCGGCGCAGGCTGGGCGACTGCGGCGCATTCCGCAGCGCCTGATCGATGGCCGATGTGACCAGCAGCGGGTCGAGCCACAGCCGCTCGCCTTCGTACACTTCGGTGTCATCCAGCACGAGGCACTGCACACCGTTCGCCACCGCCTCGACAGCCGCCTGCTGGAGACGATCTACGGCTTCCTGAATGCCCTCGTCGAGCGCGGCGCTGGTCGAAAGCACCAGCAGGCGCTCGCCGAAAATCTCGAACAGGTCTTCGACCAGTATGGTTCCATTCTTATCGGCAATCTGCCGCAGTTCGTCGAGATCGCCTAGTTCAGCATAGCCGCCGAGCAGGGCAGGGGTAGCTAACTGGATCAGGATGTCGTCCGGGTCAGCGCTTGCGCCGAGGGCGGGCCGAGCGCCGATCAGCATCCGCGTCGAGAACTGCGCCTTCTCGCGCTCGCGGTCTACCGCCGGATTGGTGACGACGGCGACGGTTTCTTTGAAGTAATCGGCAATGTTGATGCGGGTCTGGCTCAATGCGCCCAACGGGCCATCCCACCCCAGCGAACCAACCTGCTCCTTCTGGGACTCGGCGATGGTCTCGACGAACTGGACGTGGTAGCGTTCCCAGCCCATGGCGGCCATGGTGGTCGTGTTGACCGGGAAGCGGCGCACCTGCCAGGGCACGGGTTCGATATCGCGCACGGCGGCGATGGCCGGTTGCAGCGCCGCGGCTTCCGCGACGGCTACGGCTGCCGGAATACCCTGGCCGCCGTTGGAGCCGATCCCGTTCCCGCCGTTCGGAGCAGGCCCGCGCGGGCTGCTGAGCGGCAGGTCGTTCAGCGACCATACGCCGCCGGGTCGGTTGGAGGTGCGGAGGCCGCGCTCGCGGTGGCGGTTCAGCACATGCCGCTGGATGGCCGGGTAATCCAGCACTTCGATGGACTGTCCAGGATGCAGGCGCAGGGCGATCTTCTCGCCCGGAGCGAGCGGCTTGGGTTCCTCGACCATCGAGTCCAGGGGATAGACCCCGCGTTCCGAACTGGCGAAGACCTCTTTTTCGGTCTCGCCGAACCACAGCGGACGCAGACCGAGCGCATCTACGCCGAACACACACAGATCGCCGAGACGACCCGCGACGGCTGCTGGCCCCTGGGCAAATGGCCCAAAAGTCTGGCGGATCAGTTCATAGAGTTCGTGGATGTCGGTGGCGTTCTGGATGAGGTCGTGTTTGTGAGGCGGAAAGACGTATTCCATCGCTTCGATCAGATCGAGATCGAAGTCCGTACACAACGTATGCAGCGCCCGGTCGATGTCCTGTGAGTCCGAGTTGTCCGGATCGAGGTGAATGCCGAGCATTTCCGATTCCAGCCGAAAGCGCGAAATCGTATTGAATTCGCCATTGTGTCCCATCACGCCGAAGGGCTGCACCCGCTCGAAAATCGAATTGGTGTTGGTGCTGTAACGGGCGTGCCCCAGTGTAATGCTCGACGCATAGTCAGGGTCGCGCAGTTCGGGATAGTAGCGCCGCAGGATTTCGACTGTGCCCTGCACTTTGTAGACTACGCTGTGCGACGAGAATGACGGGAAGTGGACGCCCAGGTCTTTTTCAAGCTGGACTTGCAGCCGGAACAGTGTCTTTTCGAGCTGTTCCAGCGGGATGCTGCCGCTGGTTCCAGCAAACTGCCAGAATTCCGGTTCGTTCTTCTGGGCATTCGGGCCGAGCATGTGACTGTTCACAACGCCCAAGTCCTCGAAGAGGACATCAAGGCCGGCGTTGTTCAACTGCCGGCCCATGTGTTCGATGAGGTGCTGAGAGCGACCTCTGGCCGAAGCCGGGATCATCACATGAGCGACCCAGAAATTGCGCTGGCTGGCAATCGCGGTGCGGATGCCTGCCCGCGCCAGCCGTTTCATCCACAACTGCCTGGGAATATCGGTCAGAATGCCGACGCCATCGCCTTCGCCTTCGACGATGCCGGTGCGATGCCCCATGCGGGTCAAGGCTTCGATAGTGCGTTTGATGTTGCCGTGGGTGGGCTGACCGCCCTTGCGAACCGCGCAGATCAGAGCGCAGGCGTCATGTTCCTGGGTGTCGATACGGTGGAGCTGGTAAGGCTGGTCATCCGTGGGATTGTTGGGCTGCATTGATTGTCCTCCTGACTGCGTTTCCCGTTCACCGTGTGAACTGTGTGTCAATTCCAACAAAAAGAAGCCCGATTTGATTGGTGATAATCTATCGTGTCGAGCGCCAGATTTGTATAGATAATCTATTTGAACCTATTGACAGAAGAGTTGTGCAAAGTGCCCACACAGTGCCTGTGTCACGGCTGTTTTGTGCCGTACCTGTGCGTTTTTTCACATACCGATAGGATGATGCGGGGTTAGAACGGTCGCGCTAGGCGACCGTCAGGAGTCTGCGGATCGTCAGCGCCAGATGCAGCGCCAGCCGGGTTTCAGGTCGATCCAGGTCGATCTGAGCGATCTCGTTGATCCGCTTCATGCGGTAGAGCAGGGTGTTGCGGTGGACGATGAGGGTGTCGGCTGTCTCGGAAAGATTGCCGTGGCAGTTGAAGAAGGCTTCCAGCGTTTTGATGAGATCGGCTTGCTGCCGCTTGTCGTATTCCGCTAAAGTGCCCAGCGTTTTCTCGCAGAAGGCGATCAGCTTTTCCCGGTCGGCTAGTCCCAGAATCAACTGAAAGACACCCAGGTCGCCAATGTAGAGCGGTGTATCGGTACTCAGCCGGGCAGCCAGTTCAAGTGCCTGCACCGCGTCGCGGTAGCTGGTGCGCCACGACGAGATGTCTTGTGCAGCCTGTCCAAGACCGATGGCGACCCGCGCATGAGGATACTGCTTCTGGACTTCCTGCGAGATGGTTTTTGCCAGTTTCATGCTGGTATCGACCGGGTCTTTGGGCGCGGCCGCGTGGAAGACCACGATTTCGTTCTCGCGCTCCCGCTGCCAGACCAGGGCGCTGGCATGCTGCCCGGTGACGACGGTATTGACCAGCGTTTCCAGGCGACGGTTCGATGGCGCCTTGTCACCATGCCAGCCCAGTACAATCGCCAGATGCGGCTGCATCATGTCGTGTTCAAAGCGTTCACCCTGGCGGATGGCTTCCTGCTGACTGACATCACCGATCAGCACGCGGTCGAGAAACGTGCCCCGCAGCCGCTTTTCGGTATCGCTGATGGCTTTGGCTTTCGCCATTTCCAGCGCGACGGCGGCTGCCCCGTGTTCTGCCACCAGCAAGTCGATGTCGTCCAGATCGGTATCCCGCCCGATGATCGACAGGTAGCCACGGCCAATGCTCTTGGTAATGATCGGCGAGACCAGCCGGGCGATGCCGGGGATTGGCAGCGACTGCATCAGCACAGGATTCTCGACTTCGGCCACACGCTGGCGATCCTGAATCTCCAGGGGCAGGTTGTAGATGCTCCGCAGAAAGGCTTCGATCTCGTCCCACAGGCCAATGAAGTGGGGCTGCACGGCGCTCTCATTGACTTTCAGCCGTTTGTCCTGGACGATGACGGTCTTGTTGGTCAGCCGCGCCATGGCGTTGACCAGTTCAGCCATGCCTTCATTGCGGGAAGAAATCTGGGTCAACTGGCGGTAAATCTGCGTGGCGCGGCGTTCAAGCTGCCCTTTGCGATCCACCAGCAGACTGACGACGGCTTTCTCGACCTGGCGGATGCGGCTGCCGCTCGGCAGCACCAGCACCGGCACGCCAATGGCGTTGGCTTCAGCCACGAGAGCAGGCGTGGTGTTCTCACTGAGGACCACCGCCGACGCCCCAAGCTCAGCCGCCCAGCGCAGCACATCGACATCCAGGGTCACGCGCGATTGGTCGGTTTCTGGCGGTGAGACCAGCACCATCTCGCCGCGCTGGAGGGTCTTGCTGGCGACGCGCGTTTCGGGATAAAACACGGTCGCCCAACTGACCGGCTTGCTCATCAGGCCGTCACCGGCAGCGACGCGCGTGCCCAGCGGCAGCGCCAGCTTGCGGACATCTTCGACCGTGATCGTGGTGTGGGTGGTTTCAGTCATGCCGATTTCGTACCGTACAGTCTGGAACTCAAGTTTCGCCGGTCAGTAATCCGATGAGAATCACCCCGGCGAACACCACCAGCGATATCCCCAAAAAGCTGCTATCCGGGCTGACGTACAGGTTGACCAGGGCCAGACCCGCCAGCAGCGCCCCACCCAGCCAGGTTGTCGGGCTGACGCGCCAGCGCCGCGAATACTGCACCAGCCCTGATCCGATCAGCACGACGGCTCCAGCCAGCGGGACGATGTAGTTGGGCAGGCGCATCCCGCCTTCCTGGATGATGTGCAGCCCGGCGATCACCAGCACCAGAAAGAACCAGGTCAAACGCTCGATGCGCTCTTCGTCCTGGCTCTTGCGGCGGCCATAATCACGACCGCTGCTGCGTCGGCGGTCGTAGTCTCTTCCCCGTCGGTCGTCATAGTCGTCGCGGTATCGGCGTCGGGACATGCGTTCTCCCCAATGGTGGTGTCACTTGTATACTTCGCCCAATGCTATAAGCATACATCGCCCTGCACATTTCAGCCAATTGCAGAATAGCACGACGCGGCCTAGAATTCAGAACATCACGTTTGTTACGAGCAGGAATTGACTATGGGCGGACGCCCCTGGGTCATGTTGATTTGCGCGGTGATACTGGCGGCAGCCTGTACACCGGATCGGATCGCGGTCAACAATGATCCCATTCTCATTGAAGAAGTCACCATCGCGCCGGAAACGCCGTCTCCCGCTCCGTTTCTGAACGTGTCGCCGTCGCCCACACGTCCGATCAGCCTGACTCCGACGGCGACGGTTCTCTCGGCATTGGCGGCCAATACGCTGGACAGCGGATTGATCCTGCTCACGCCGACGCTGCCACCCAGCAAAACCCCGACGCCGACTTCGACGCAGACCGCCACGTTAGTAGCGACACCGCGTCCAACGCTGCCGCCGACTATCCCGCCGTTTGTCCTCCCGGCGACGCCCATTCCGGGGCTTGTGCCGATCCCGACGGCGCTGGGGGCCACCCCGATTTCATCTGGGCCTTGCAGTGCTGCCTGGTTCTTCACCGGACCGGCGCCGGCAGTGTGTCCGTTGAACCCGCCGCTGGTCAGCGCGTCATCGTTCCAGCAGTTCCAGAGCGGCTTCATGCTCTGGGTCGGCCAGCAGGATGCCATTTACGTGTTGTACGACAGCGCCATCTTTCCGCGCTGGCAGGTCTACAATGACGCCTACCAGGAGGGCATCCCGGAAACCGACCCGGCCTTCGACAATGCGCCGTCGGGGACATGGCAGCCACGGCGCGGCTTTGGACTGCTCTGGCGCACGCAGGAATCCCTGCGGTCAAGGCTGGGTTGGGCGCTTTCCGACACGGAGACCGCTTTCACGACTCAGGTGCAGATTGCCAGCGATGGCACGATTTTCTTGTTAGAACCCCGTGGTGGCGTCATCAGCCTGAGCGCGGATGGCAGCAGTTGGGCGCGGTACATTGGCTGAGTCCGGTTCAGAAAGGCAGCATCCCACATTGAGTTCAAATCTGCGCCGAGGCTGCCGCTCGCGCTGGCGCTGGATCCTGTTCGCGCTGGTCATGACCCCGGTATTCTGCTGCGGCTGGTCGCTGCTGATTTACCTGATCTTCCCGCCGTCGCCGACGGATATTCTCATCCTGGGACTCGACAGCCGCGCCGGGGAGGGCGCGGCCGCCCGCACTGACAGCATCATGCTGTTGGGGATCAATCCGGGCAGATTACAGGTCAGCTTGCTGTCGATGCCGCGCGATCTGTTCATCGATGTTCCGGGCTATGGTTCGCAGCGCATCAACACCATCAATCTGCTCGGCGAACAGGCCGCACCCGGCAGCGGCCCGGCGCTGCTGGCCGCCAGCATTCAGGCGACCTTCGGCGTGGGCGTGGATCGCTTTGTCCGGCTGGATTTCCAGGGCTTCGTTCGCCTGATCGATGCGGTTGGCGGTATCACCATCGATGTCGAACGCGCCATCGTCGATGACGCCTATCCGACCGAAGACGGCGGCACGATTTCGATCCGTTTCGATCCCGGCCTTCAGCATATGGACGGCGAGCGGGCGCTGATATATGCCCGCACCCGCCACACCGAGGACGATTACCAACGGGCTGCTCGGCAGCAGCAGGTGATCAGCGCGCTGGCGGGACGGCTGCTCAATCCCCTGGTCTGGCCGGGCGTGCTGGCGGCCATAGGATCATCTGTGGAGACCGATCTGACCATCGGCGATATGTTGTCACTTTCAGTGCCTATCCTGGCGAATCGCGGGCGCTTCGACCAACTGGTGATCGACCGCGAATGGATTGTGGGTTCCGCGCAGGGACACGCCATGCCGAATCTGGAACGCCTGATTCCCTGGCTGCGCCCGCGCTTCAACTGATGTACGCACGGCGTACCTGAGAGGATGCCTTGATGAATACGATCTCGTTCATGTCCGCCAACTTCGTCGCCCGGCAGGTCGGCTATCAGATGACCGAAGGCTGGATGCAGGGCCAGAACGCGACGGAGGAATACTTCAAGCCTGCCGAAACGTTCGCCACACGTTTCGAGCCTTATGTCGCCGACGCCAGGGCGATGGGTTTTGAAGCCTTCGATTTGTGGCTGGGCATTCTGCATCCCGGTTGGGCAACCGAAGGGCATATTCATTCGGCGAATTCAGTCCTAACCCGCTACCGGATGCCCGTGACCAGCCTGGCCGGATGGTTCGGCGGCACGCGCGAGGAATTCGAGGCGATCTGCCGCTTTGCGAAGGCGCTGCATACCCGCATTCTGGCCGGCGGAACGTCGCTGCTGAAGACCGACCGCGCCTTCGTGGTGGATCGCCTGACGCACTATGGCCTTCGTCTGGGGATCGAAAATCATCCTGAGAAGACGCCCGGCGAACTGCTGGCGCAGATTGGCGATGGGGGAGGCGGATGTATCGGCGCGGCGGTGGATACCGGTTGGTTCGGCACACAGGGTTACAACGCGGCGGATGCCATCGCCGCGCTCCAGAATCATCTCGTCTATGTTCACCTCAAGGATGTCCTCGAACCCGGCGGACATGAAACCTGCCGCTTCGGAAAAGGCTGCGTTCCCATTCACGCCTGTGTGGAAGTTCTCAAGAAGATCAACTATGACGGCGGCATCTGTGTGGAACACGAACCCGATCTCTATGACCCGACCGAGGACTGCCGAGCCAGTCTGATTCTGCTCAAGGAGTGGCTGTCATGAGCGCGATGCGTATCGGATTGATCGGCTGCGGTAATATCGCCGGGCCGTATGCCCAGGATTTGAAGACCTACGCCGAGATCGAACTGGTTGGAGTCGCCGATATGGATGCGGCCCGCGCGGCCACCTTCGCGGCGGAACATGGCATCCGCGCCTACGAGTCGGTTGAAGCCTTGTTGAACGACCCCTCGGTGAGCCTGGTCGTCAACCTGACCTCGCACTTCGCCCACAAGGATGTGACGACCCGTGCCCTGAACGCAGGGAAGCATGTCTACAGCGAGAAGCCGCTGGCCTTGACCTATGCCGACGCCCAAGAACTGGTCAAGCTGGCAGATCGACTCGGCTTGCGCCTGGGCTGTTCTCCGTTCACCTTGATCGGGGAGGCGCAGCAGACCGCCTGGAAGCTGATCCGCGACGGCAAATTGGGGACGGTGCGGGCTGTCTTCGCCGAGGTCAACTGGGGACGGATCGAGTCCTGGCATCCCGCGCCGGGGCCATTCTACGAAGTCGGGGCGATGTTCGATGTCGGCGTGTATCCGCTGACCATTCTGGTGGCGATGTTCGGCCCGGCGCGGCGGGTGACTTCCTACGGCAAAGTGCTTTATCCGCAGCGCGTGACCAAAGAAGGTCAGCCGTTCGAGATCAAGACGCCCGATTTCATCGTCACGATGCTGGAACTGTCTGACGGCACAGTCGTGCGGCTGACCACCGATTTCTACGTGGGGCATCACACCAAGCAGGTCGGCATCGAGTTTCACGGAGATGCGGCCTCGCTCTACCTCGAAAGCTGGTTCATGCCCAACAGCAAGATCGAGGTCGCCGAATTCGGCGGCAGTTACAGCCCCATGCCGCTTCAGGGCGAGCCGCCCGAAGGCGTCCATTGGGGTCTTGGCATTGCCGATATGGTTCGCATGATGGCGGCCGGACGGCCGCACCGCTTCACGGGTGAGATGGCCGCCCATATCGTGGACATCCTGGAATCGTCCCGCCGCTCGATGGAAACCGAACGCCCGGTGACGCTGCAATCGGGGTTCACGCCGCCCGAACCGGTAGATTGGGCGAACTAATTCATGAGAAACAAACAGGGCGCACCCATTTGGAGTGCGCCCTGATGTTGATCTGGTCTTGACGAGGGGTTATCGCGCGGGCTTCTCGCGCAGGAGGCGTTCATACGCCCCCGACCACAGCGCGTCCGAGCGGGTCATTTTGGTGACTTTGATATCGGAAACGCGCGGCAGCAGCTTGATCAGAATCGTGGGCATGTTGGCCCAGTTGTCCTGGTAGATCATCGCCCGAATCTGGTCGCCCATGTCGCTGACCCAACTCCAGCGCTGGCGCAGTTCCTCGGCTTTCATCCAGTAATCGCGCTTCTCCCAGACTGCCGCCGACTGCTCGATCCCCTCATCGATTTCGCGGAAGCAGTAGACCAGCATTGCCAGCATGTCTTTGACTTCCGCATCGATTTCGCTCTTCTGGCTGAGGCGCCGCAGAATCTCGGCCACCGTTCGCATGAGCTGGTTGCGCTGCTTCCCCGTGCTGTCTGTCTGAATCACCCGACCCATGATCGATGCGTTCTCCCTGCCGCGATGGTGGCTACGTCAGAATGGGGCGGATGCCTTTGTAGACCTGACCGCCGCTGAGTGTCTTCAGGATGGTTTGAGCGGATCGTCCGGTACGCTCTTCCAGTTCGCGCGGAGACAGCGGCACGTTGCCGTTAGCCAGGAAGACCCGGAAGATGCTGTCCACCAGCGAGGTCTGGGGATTGATGAAGTTGGGGTCTTCAGCGGCGATCTGGATCGCCAAGCCCAATTCATCTAACTGCATGACTTCGCCGGTATCGGGATCGATGTAATCGACCGTGCGCTCTTCATCGGTCTGGCTGAGCCGCTCGCGCTGCTCCGGCAGGAGGTGGCTCAGCAAATACATCCGCAGGTCTTCCGAGCTTTTGTCCCACCAGCCGAAGTCAATGTGGTATTTGGTATCGAGGGTTGGTTTGACCAGGAAACCTGGTTTGCCTGCCGTGGCCGTCATTCGCCCATTCTCCTAATCTCCTGCCAGCTTCCAGTAATCTCCACCGACATTCTGGAAATCCGGGTTGGCGACCAGTGTGGCGAAAATTGGGCCGGGTGGGCAGCGCCGCAGCACATTCACGGCGCTGTAAACTGTCTTGGCGTGGACTGTGCCCTGGGGCGTCAGTGCCCCCAACGATGGGATGATGCTTCTCAGGATCGACAGCAGACTTTTGCGCTGCTGTTGGGCGGCCTGGAACGTGGCATCCACGCCCGCCAGGTCGTCTGCTCCTAGGATCATGAGATCGTCGTATTCCGCGCCGATGGCCCGCTTGTGATTCTCGAACGTGATACTATCACCCTTCGGCACAATCAGCCGAATCCATTCGGTATGCGCCTTGTGCGAGCGGAAGTTCACGATGACTTTATCGCCATCTTCACTTTTCCGCACACTGACATACGCCCCGACCGGGAGCTTATGTTTGCGATAAAACTTCGCCAGCCCGAACACGTAGCGTTCTTTCCGCACGACCCAGGCCGGATATTCTTCGCCATCCTGTCCATCCACCAGCGTGAAGGACACACGCGGCGTTTGCCGCGCCGTCGGGAAGACCAGCGCGGCCCGCCCGCTCAGCGGCAGCGTTCCCAGCCGTCGATGGGGGTAGAGCAGGGTGATCGAGGCTTCATCAAGTTCCTCGACGGGGTTGGCGACCGACGTGTGTTCGTCGTCCAACTCCGCTTCGATGGCGAACATTTCTGGCGTCAGCAGGCTGCGATCATACTCGATTGGGCTGTAACGCAGCATGGTCGGCGTCTTCTGGACATCTTCCGGTTCCAGCCGGGTGAGATGCCAGAGAACTTCGCCCGTTGGCCCAACCTCATCGAAGCGTTCATCCCGGTTCAGGGCATAGTTCATCGAGAAGATTTGCAGCGCCGCTGGGGCTTTGCCGATCCCGCCGATTTCCGCCAGGATCGTCTCGGTTGTCATCGGGCCGCCGCCGTTGATGTCCAGCACGGCTTCGGCCAGGTTGAGATGCCCAACGTTGACATCCATGAGCAGATCACGCGGGAACCACTTTTTCGCCATGAAGATCAGATCGCCGCTGTCCCGCAGCCGCTCTTCCAATTCCTTCAGGATTGCTTTCCCCGACGAGGCCATCACGCTGTCCACGTCGATATCGGACATCGCTTCCGGGCTGGTTTCCGATTCGACCTCTTCGCTCAGATCGTGCGGGTTGGTCAGCTCCACCGCGAATTCACGCTTCTTGCTGGTCGGGTTCAGGCTGGGATCATCGAAGGCGACAGCGATCACGTTGAACGCGCCGTAGTCCGGGTTATTGCCGGGACGAATCCCTACCACGACAGCCGTTTCATAGTCGAACTCGGTGAAGACGAGCCGCTGCCCTTTCTCATAGGCGCGGGCCGGGCTGTAAATCTGGGCATCCCGGTAGCGGTCGCGCATCTCGGCCACATCTTCGTCGATGCGCCGCTGAATCAGCGCCCGCGCGAGTTCCTCGCTGCTGAGGGGCGTTTCGCCCTCCAGGAGTACATTCGTCAAAAAGTCGATGTCTTCGTCTCGAATACTGAAGCTGCGTGCCCAGTGGTGGCTTGGCATCATCCGGTTGTCAGATCTCCAACGGGTAGGACGGGGGATATAAGCGCATTGAGATGAAAATGTCGCTAGACTGAACCTTTATTATACCGGGTTGCGCTTTGCCTGTGCAAGCGTCGGGTTGACCACTGTTTTCGCGTGTTATATACTGAGGCCTCATGCTGTTCGTAACTGATGGAGTGAGAGATTCATGTCAACCAAGCGTACCTGGCAGCCGAAGATTCGCCGCCGCAAGCGCGTTCATGGCTTCCGTCAGCGGATGAAGACTCGTAATGGTCAGAAGGTTCTCAATGCCCGTCGCAAGCGCGGTCGTCATCAGCTTACCGTGACCCCGAACCACGTCAAGAAAGTCAACTGGAAGTCATAGACGGATTTCATGCACAGTCGTCTGCGCCTGCGTCGCAGCGAGGATTTCGCGCGGCTGCGCGAGCGTGGCCGCACGGTTCAGAATCGTTGGATGCTCATCAGTGTGCTGCCCAATGATCTCTCACACAATCGTTATGGGTTTGTGACGGCGAAGCGGTTGGGCACGGCAGTTCAGCGCAATCGTGTCCGCCGCTTGATGCGAGAAGCGGTTCGTCTCCGTGATCCTGACCTTCAGCCGGGGTTCGATCTGGTTATGGTGGCGCGGACTCCGCTGGTCGAGCAACCTTTTGCATCGGTGCGTCGTACTGTGGATGACCTCTTCAAGCAGTCCGGATTGTTGAGCGCATAAGCAGGGTCGTCATGAAACAGGTTGCTCTGGGCGCGATTCGGTTTTACAAGCGGTTCCTGTCGCCGGTGCTGCCCTCCGCCTGCATCTACGAACCCACTTGCTCGGTCTACACTTATCAGGCCATTGAACGCTTCGGGGTCATCCGAGGGACATGGATGGGCATCAAGCGCATTTCGCGCTGTCATCCATTCGCCCAGGGCGGATACGACCCGGTCCCGGAGCGTGAGGAGTGATCTTGTTCTCGAAATTGTCCCGCATCTTCACCCGCCGGCGCTGGATCGGTCTGGCGCTCCTGATCGTGAGTGTTACGGCTGCCTGCGGCCCCGCGCCGCTGGGAACCGGTTGGCCTGCCGTCAGCCTGATCACCGACTCTTGCGGCGATCAGAGCCGCACCAGCGTCATGATCTCCTACACCGACCGGATCGTCCTGGTCAACCCGGCCGACGGGAGCGCTGCCCCACTGCTGGACAGCGACTGTCAGGTTCGCCCACCCGACTCGGACGGGAAGCTCAAGGTCTGGGATTTCCGCCCCGGTGGTGGCCGCCAGTTCTATACCTTACCCGCGCGGCTGGATGAAAACACCCTGCTGGCCGTGGCCTACGATCAGCGCATGTTCCGCATCGAAATCGACGCGGCACGTCCCGATGATGTCCAGGGCTATGCCATCGCCGGGCTGACCGGCCACACTGTAGCCGAACCCCTGCTGACGGAAGATAAGGTCTATCTGGGCCTGAGCGCCAAAGACCTCATCGCCCTGGATCGACGCACCTTGACCCCGCTGTGGACGGCCACGACCGAACACGGCGTCTGGTCGAAACCGCTGCTGGCCGATGGGGTGCTGTACTTCGCGTCGCTCGACCACAACCTGTATGCCGTCGATGCCGAGACCGGGGCCGACATATGGGACCTCGATCTGGGCGGGGCGTTGACCTCGACGCCCGTTCTCGCCAACGGCAAGCTCTACCTGGGCAGCTTCGCCCGCAAGGTCTACGAAGTGTCGCTGGACGGCAATGTCCTCAGCCAGTACGACACTACCGATTGGGTCTGGGGATCACCCGTCATTATTGGGACAGAACTCTACACTGCCGATCTGGGTGGCAGTGTCTACGCGCTGGATATTTCCAACGGACTCACCGAAACCTGGAAACAGAAAGTCGCTGCCGGGGGCATCCGTGCAGCTCCAGTAGTAACGGGCGATGTCATCCTGGTGGGAGCGCGCGACCAGAAGCTCTATTGGCTCAACCGCGCTGATGGCACGCCCTTCCGCGACTCGGAAGGTAATGCCCTGGTGCGCGAACTTTCCGCGCCGATCCTTTCGGATGTGTTGTTGGTCGAACCCGGTAACGGGGTCGATATTCCTGAACCCTATGTCATCGTCAGTACAATGGCGACCGGACAGATTCTGGCGGCCTATACGCTGGATAACGGCCAGGCCATGTGGTCGTACAGTTTCCAATAGCAAAGGGATGACGCCAGAAGATGTGGGACTTAATCCTCAATCCGTTTATCACCGTCCTGACTGTGCTGTACCAGTTCTTCGGCAGCGCGGTCATTGCGATCATCCTGTTCACGATTCTGATCCGCCTCATCACCTATCCCTTGACCAATCAGCAGATGCGGTCATCGAAGGCCATGCAGGAACTTCAGCCTGAACTCAAGAAGATTCAGGAGAAGTACAAGGACAAGAAGGACAGCAAATCGCGCGAGGCGCTGGCCCAGGAACAGATGGCGCTGTATCGCAAAGGCGGAGTCAATCCGCTTGGCGGCTGTCTGCCGCTGCTGATCCAGCTTCCTATCTGGATTGGTCTCTACCAGGCCATCAACCATGCCCTCGCCGCCACACCCCTCCAACTGCTTGATCTGTCCGGACGCTTCATGGTTGGCGGCCTGGATCCGTTGGTTCCGCTGAACAATGTCTGGTTGGGTATGGACCTCACCCAACCGCCGACGCTCAATCCGACCTGGGCGCTGGCGCTGCCGCTTCTGGTGCTGGTGACGTCCTACGTTCAGAGCAAGATGATTACCCCGCCAGCCCAGCCGACCGCGGACGGGCAGCCCAACTCGGCCATGGCGATGACTCAATCGATGACCACCATGATGCCGATCATGATGGGGGTCTTCTCGCTGTCGTTCTCAGTGGGTCTGTCGATCTACTTCATCGTCTCCAATGTGATGAGCATCGTTCAGTACAGCCGCAACCAGACCTTCCAATGGCGCAATCTGCTGCCGTTCGGCAGTCCGCAGTCGGCCCCCAAGCCCATGATCCCTAAGAACGCCAGCGGCAAATCGACCCTGAAGGCCAAGCTGGAGGCCGAACGCGCGGTTGGTATCAGCA
>JAEUQZ010000210.1 GCA_016788965.1 Anaerolineae bacterium
GAGACTCCGGTCGTGCCGCCCGTATATTGGAAGAGCGCCAGATCACGGCTGGGGGTCACGCTGACGGTAGCTTTGCGACCGGCAGATTTGGTCAGCACATCCTGGAACCAGACATCACCGGAAGCCAACTGCTCGACGCGATGGCCGCCCTTCTTTTCCTTCGCCAGACCGAAAAGAATGCGGGCGACCGGCGGCAGGTATTCCTTGACGTTGGTGACGATGATGGTCTTCACCTTCGTCTTGGGCTGAATCTGCTTGAGGGTGTTGTAGAACAGGCTCATGCAGATGACGATGCTGGCGTCGCAGTCGTTGATTTGGTAGGCCAGCTTGTCGGGTGGATAGGTGGGGTTGGTGGCCGCAACCACGCCGCCCGCTTTCAAGACGGCATAGAAGCCGATGATGAAAGCAGCCACGTTGGGCATCACCAGCGCGACGCGATCCCCCTTCTTCAGCCCCATGTCCACCAAACCAGCTGCCAGCGCGTCCGCCGCCTGATTGAGTTCTCGGTAGGTCAGGGCGGTGTGGATGCGCCCAGCAATCGGGACATGGGCGCTGGTGATGATGGCCTGGCCGTTGGGGTTGTTGGCGGCGGCCGTTTCCAGGAAGCTGTGAACCGTGATATCGGGATACGGTTCGAGCGATACGGGAATCCCTGAATCGTAACGCTTGGTCCAGGGCTTGTCGGTATAAGTAACCATAGGCTCTTCTCCAACCAGGGTCTAGTCTCAAAATTGAACGCTGGTTTAATTGAGCCTAAGTATAACCAGCGGAGGCCTGCTGTCAAAACTCACGTTCCGGCCCAGGCCCGCCATTCGTCAGGCAGTTTGGTGACCTGCCCGGCATGGGTGATGCAGATGTGCTTGCTGAAGCCCGTCACGAGGACTTCCCCGGTAAGCTGGTCGGCGATTTCGTAGCCGAAGGTGAGGGCACGGCTCTTCATCTCTTCGATCCAGCAGCGGACGACAAGCTGCTGGCTGTAACGGGCGGGTTTGAGGTAGCGAGCGCCAACTTCGGAGACGGTCAGATAGAGGCCGCTCTGTTCGATCCTGGCGTAGTCGCTGCCGCGCTGCCGGGCGTAGCTGCTGCGGCCTTCTTCAAAGTAGACGATATAGCTGGCGTGATGGACTATCGCCATCGCATCGGTTTCGGCATAACGGACATGAAAGGCGGTTTCTGCAACGAAGCGATCCTGCGGAGCCACAATTCATCCCTTTCTCGAAAAGTCTATCAACCACACTCGATGACCCGCCCTTCGGCAGCACGCAGCAGCCGATCCCAGAGCGCCAACCCCAGGCCGACGCGGTCATAGCCGTGAACCAGAATCGCATCCACGCCCTGCCGATCCAGTGACCGCATCCCTTCAAACAACTGACTGCTGATGGCAGCCAAGTCTCCACCCATATCGAAGAGCAGTGCGGGCAAATCGTCGAAGGATGAACGTTCACCTGATGCGATGAGCAGTCCGACGGCTTTGCCACGGCTATGCATATCCAGCACGGTACGACGCATGGCTTCCACCACAGACTGATGCGGGCCATCGAACAGGAGCAACGGGGCACGCGGTGAGTAATGCTTGTAGAGCATCCCCGGCGCGAGGATGCCGTCTTCATCTTCACGGAGCAGACGCACCTGCACTTGAAGGGCAGGAAGCAGCGTTCGCAGGTCTTCCAGCGGAATCCCACCGGGGCGCAGCACCACAGGCGGATCGCCGGTCAGGTCAACAATAGTCGATTCAAGACCAATGGAAGCCGGGCCACCATCCAGGATCAGATCGACCGCGCCGTGGAGGTCTTCGAGGACATGCTGCGCGGTTGTGGCACTGGGACGGGAAAAACGGTTGGCGCTGGGAGCGGCAATCGGAACCTGTGCCGCCCGCAGCAGCGCCAGCGCGACAGGGTGACTGGGCATTCGCACCGCGACCGTAGGCATCCCGGACGAGACAATGGCAGGGATAGACGGATGCCGTGTCAGCACCAATGTGAGCGGCCCCGGCCAAAAACGTTCGGCAAGCCGGGAGGCCAGCGGTGGGACGTTCAAGGCAACCTGATCGAGTTGGTCACGCTCCCCGATATGGACGATGACGGGGTCGGAAGCGGGACGTCCCTTTGCTGTGAAAATCCGAGCTACCGCCGCGCTGTCCAGGGCGTTCGCGCCGAGGCCGTAGACGGTTTCCGTGGGGAAAGCGACCAAGCCGCCTTTGCGGATCACCTGGGCGGCCCGCTGGATTAAGGCATCGTCGATGTGCAAGGGATCAATCGAGAGCAGACGAGTCATGATCGGGAACGGCTCCCCAAAGTAGACTGCACCTGAGCGATGCGGGCAGCCAATTCATCCAGGGGCGCGACGTTCGTGCAGCGTGAGCGCCAGTCAGCAGGAAAGCCCGCCCATCCGAGATGCGCTCCCAGGACGGCTCCGGCCAGGCTTGCCGCGGCGGGAACTTCCCGCAGGCGACTCAGGCAGGCCATGATGTCGGATGGGGAGCATAAGGCGCTGTAGAGTGCCAGGGCAACAACCTCATCCGGCGACTCGCCGCGACCGATGTGTTTCATAGCCAGATCGACGCTCGTCCAACCGAGAACATGACCGATCCGCAGCAGAGTCAGATCGAGGGTATCGGACTGTCCATCCACAAGCGTGTAGACCTGACGCAGCCATGTATCCGGCGCTGCCCCTGTGCAGGCCAGGGCAACCAGCGACGCCGCGGCCATTCCCGCGCCGCGATGAATTGGAGTCACCGATTCGACCTGGCTGTCAGTGATGAAGAGGCGGTGCAGGCCGTCAAGGTCATGTCGATAGAGATAACCGATCACGACCGACTGCGCCAGCCAGGAGGGGTCATCGGGTATCAACGGTTTTTCAGCGACGTAGTGATACAACTCGACACTCAAGCCGTCGATCCAGGCCGGGTCAATCAGCAGGCTGTCCGGCCACATACCCAATCGAGATGATTCTGCCGAGGAATGAGACAGCGCCGAACGTGCCGCCGAGCAACAAGGGTAAAGGATCAGGGTGATGCGAGGGATTCACGACCGACTCAGGTGAATTGAATGGGAAATGCATATAATGATAGCACGATTGAGCAGGTATTGGAGTAGCTGGAATGCAGACGAAGCGCGTGTTGACGATGCGAGTACAAACGCTGAGAACGGTTCTGTTGGTCGCGGTGATCTTTGGAGTGGGTTTCCTGGTCGGCAACCATAACAGCCTGCTGCGGGCGCAAAGCGATACCATGCCGCCGCGAGAGGCGCGGGAGGCATTCGAGCCATTCTGGCAGGTCTACAACCTGATCCAGGACAGCTATCTGGATCGGGATTCGATCAGCACGGAAACCCTGGTCGATGGCGCGATCCAGGGGATGATGGATACGCTGGGGGATGACTTTAGCGGGTATATGGACCCGGAGATTTTCCCCTACCTGAACACCGATCTTTCCGGCGAGGTCGAAGGCATCGGCGCGATTGTGGAGACGCTGGAAGACTCGACCGAAGTCCGTATTGTGAGTGTCTTTGATGGCTCGCCTGCTCAGAAAGCAGGGATCAAGGCCGGGGATGTGTTCGTCAAAGTCGATGGCATCGATGTCACCGAACTCGGCCAATTTGAACTGGTCAGCAAGGTGCGCGGACCAGAAGGCACGGTTGTCCTGCTGACCATGCGGCGCGGTGATGAACTGATCGACTTCGAGGTGACACGCGCCCGGATCACCGTCCCGACGGTGGAATACCGGGTTCTGGAGGGCGGCATTGGCTACATCCGACTGCGGGAGTTCAACCAGAATGCCTACCAGCAAATCAAAGATGCCATCGAGGAAATGAAATCGGCCGATCTGACCGGCGTCATCCTCGACTTACGGAATAATCCCGGCGGACTGCTGAGCAGCGCCATCGATGTCGCCAGTCTGTTCATCCCCGAAGGCACGATTCTGATCGAGGACTTCGGCAATGACAAACGAGAAGTCTTCGCAGCACGCACCGACAAATACGTCGAACTGGGCGTGCCGCTGACAGTGCTGGTCGATGAAACCAGCGCCAGCGCCTCGGAACTGGTCGCGGGGGCGCTGCAAGATCAGGGCATCGCCAAGATCATCGGCGTGACGACCTTCGGGAAAGGTACAGTGCAGGTCTGGCAGAATCTGATCAACGGCGGCGGCGTCCGGCTGACGGTAGCCCGCTGGCTGACGCCGAACGGCAACTGGATTCACAAAAACGGCATCACGCCTGATATTGTGGTCGAATGGCCGCACGAGGAACGGAACGCGGAACAAGACCCACAGCTTGAGGCTGCCATCAACTACCTGAACACCGAGACGGTGCAGCCGGCTGTCAGCCGATGAATGCGCCTCGGTGAAGGCTTTTCAATTGAAAGCCACCGTGCTATACTGCCGAGGCGTTCAGTCAAAGCATTGAGGAGTGCCAGCCCATGCAGGCAGCCTTGCAGATTGCCTCGATTGTCATCTCGATCATCCTGATCGTGCTGATTATGCTTCAGGTCAAGGGTGGCGCGCTCAGCGGTCTGCTGGGCGGCGAAGTCGGCGGCGGGATCGCCCGCACCCGGCGCGGTCTGGAAAAGACCCTGTTCCAGATCACCATCGGCCTGTCGATTGCATTCCTGGCGATCTCTATTCTCTCGGTCGTTGTGTATCGTCCGGGCTAACTTCCCACGTTGGTCTGTGTCATGCCGTTTATGATGAGGTGTTTTGTTCTGGCAAAACACCTTTTTGTGTTTGTTTAGGATAGGACGTGGCTATGCTGCGAGGATTCCGCTGGCAGTTCCTGGTGCTGGTGATGGCCCTGATCCTGTTCGGAGCCAGCCTCGCCAATCGCCTTTCCATCCAGCCCGTGGCCCCTACCCCACCTCCGGCCAGTCCCACGGATGCAGCGCCCACCGCAATACCGACTGCAATCCCCACCCCGCTGCCGACGGTGGCAGGTGAACCACTCGCGCAGCCTGCCATTATCCCGACCTTTCGTGAGGCGTTGATCGGGCAGATCAGACGGCTGAATCCAATCCTGACAACACCCGAATCGGTCGAGCATGACATCACCAGTCTGATCTTCGAGGGACTGACCCGAATCAACGCCTACGGTGAACCCGTCCCCGCGCTGGCCCAGAACTGGTTGATCTCCAGCGACGGACTGGAATATATCGTGCGGCTGCGGACGGATGTCCTCTGGCAGGATGGGCTGCCGTTCAGCGCGGCGGATGTCATCTATACCGTGGGGCTTCTGCAATCTCCCGACTTTCCTGGCGATCCAGCGTTAGGGGCATTCTGGCGCACGGTCGAAGTGCAGCTTCTTGACTCGGACTTGATCCGCTTCCGGCTCACACAGTCGCTCGGTCGCTTCCTGGACATACTCCAGATCGGTATCCTGCCGGAACACGCGCTGCGCGGAACGACTGCCACGCAGATTGCCTCGCATCCGTTCAACCTGTCGCCCATCGGAACCGGCCCGTACCAGCTTGAAGGGGTCGAGTCGAGCGACAGCAGCAGCATAACGGGGGTCAGTTTGCGCGTGGCTCCGACCTTTCGCCAGCGGTCAGAAGGTCAATCTGGCTACGCGGTCGAGCGGCTGCGATTCCAAGTTTACGGCAGCTTCGATGCGGCGCTGAGCGGGCTGCTAAGCGGTCAGGTGGACGGGCTGGCGGGCAGAAACACCACGGAGACTCAGGCGCTGCTGGCGCAGCAAGGTGTCAATCTGCACACGGCTGTTCGACCCGTTGTCGGCGCGGTGATCTTCAACTGGGCCAGCGACAGCACCCGGTTCTTCCGCGAGCAGCGCGTCCGGGTGGCGCTGCAAACCGGGTTGGATCGGACGCCGGTCATCATCCGGCATCTATCTGGTCTGGCGGTGACGGCCAACAGCCCGCTGGCTCCCGGCTCGTGGGCGTATCTCGATGATCTATCCTGGCCGACCCCGGATATTGCTACCGCGCGAACCCTGCTGGAAGCGGCGCTTTCGCCCCGTCCCGGCAGCGACGCTACGCCGCCACCCGCTGGCCCACTGAGCTTCACGCTGTTGACGCCGGATGATCCGGCGCTGGTCGGCGTCGCGCAGGAAATCGCGGCGCAGTGGTCGCAGATGAACGTCAACGCCACCGTCGTCCCGGCCAGCGCGACGGATTATCAGGCACGACTAGACAACGGGGACTTCGGCGCGGCGCTGGTGGAACTCTCGCTGGAAGGCAGCGCCGATCCTGATATTTACCAGTTCTGGGATGCCGATCAATATCCCGACGGCAAGAATTACGGCGGCATCGATGACCGCCGGACGGCGGAAGAACTGGAACGCGCCCGGCGTGAACCGAGCGGCATCAACCGCATCATCCGCTACCAGGAATTCCAGCGCGACTTCGTCGCCCGCGCCATTGCCCTGCCGCTGTACTATCCGCTGTATGTTTACGCCACGGCTCCGACCGTCGAGGGTGTTCAGTTGGGTTATGTGGCTTTGCCGTCCAGCCGCTTCCTCAATATCCGCGATTGGACGGTGATGGCCGGGTAGCCGCCCTAGAGCGCGTTCTCGCGGATCAGGATTTCACGAAGCAGGTCTTTGCGGGCACTGCCGCCCAGCGTTTCCAGCTTCCGTACCCCCAGCGGATCGATGTCCTCACGCAGCAACCGGATTTCTTCGCCAGAAGGTAGCCGTGTTTCGTGGACATCCGGCGCAATCTCCAATGGGAAACCCGTTTTCTTCTGCACCTGATCGACAGTGACGCCTGGATGGACCGTCGTCAGGCGCATCCGTCCACCTGCCCAATCGAACTGCCCCAGATCGCTGATGAGGTAACGCGGGCCGTGCCCGCGCCGCCGTTCCGGGGAGTGCCCCAATCCACTCACGAAGTCGAGCTTCTCGACGAATGTGACCCGCGAATGACGGGGTACATACAGATAAACGTGATTGGAGAATGTGGTCACGTCCGGGATGCCGCCCGTGCCGGGCAGCCGCATCCGAGGTCGATGATAGTCGCTCCCAAAGGCGATGTTGTTGAAGTTGCCGGAGGCATCTACCTGTGCCGGACGGAAGAATTCTTTCAGCGGGTAAGCCGGCAGCAAATCTGCCGCGCCTGCTACAAAGCCGAAGTGGGCCTGCGCCTTGCCCAGCCACATATCCTCGATCCGGCCAACGCCCAACCTGGCCCAGTCCTGCCCCAAGCCCTGCCCAATGGCCGAGGAGAACTTGACATGGGGCGCGTGGGTGCATTTGGCGAGGATCAGTCCGGCCATGACCAGCGGGGTATTGATGCCTTGTCCGAGCAGTTCGCCATCCTCGACCTGCCGGGCGATGCAGACTGAAATCAGTTCGTCGATGGTGTAGTCCATCTAATCCTCTGCTTTGCTGCCGGTGCCATCCATGCGAACGACCAGCGGTTTGAAGCGACCGACAATCTCGACCAGATCGGACTGGGCGGCCATGACGGCTTCGACCGGCTTATAGGCCTGTGGCGATTCGTCCAGTCCCGCGCCAAGCAGGGTGACGCCGCGATCCTTTAGATAGCGGTCGCGCTCGGTCTTGGTGATGGTATTCAGGGCGGCACGGCGGCTGAGGGCACGGCCTGCGCCATGCGAAGCCGAATTCAACGCTTCGACGTTACCCTTGCCGCGCACCACAAAACCCGGATCAGCCATCGATCCGGGGATAACACCGAGGACACCAGCACCAGCCGGGGTCGCGCCTTTGCGATGAACGACCACTTCCCGCGCGGCATCCTTAAAGCCGCTCGGCGCGGGCAGCGCTTCCTTCCAGGCGAAGTTGTGATGGTTTTCGACGACAAGCAGGGGCTTCAGCCCCATAGCGGCGGCGACTCGCTTATGGATGATCTCGTGGTTGGCGGAGGCAAAGCGCCCGGCCAACTCCATCGCCAGCCAGTATTCCTGGCCTTCGTGCTGATCCAGGGTCAACCAGGAGAGATGCCGAATACCTTTTTCCAGTTCAGGGTGAAACTTCTGCGCCAGATCGGAGTAGTGGCTGGCAATCTTGAAACCCACGCCGCGTGATCCGCTGTGCGAGAGCAGCGACAGGTACTCCCCGGCTTTGAGACCCAGCGCGGGGTCATCCTCTTCCAGGATGAACGCACCCCACTCGACAAAGTGATTGCCGGAGCCGCTCGTGCCCAACTGCCCGTAAGCTTTGTCCTTCAACGCACGCACGAATTTGACCGTTTCCCAGGTGGGATCATCGAGGACCGCGTGTTCGGCGCGGTGACGGCCTTCCCACTGCTTGCCCGCGCCGAAGAGCGTGTTCTCCATGAGCGCCTTCTGGAACTGGCCGGAGCGCTGCTTGAGGGCAATCGGTGACAGGTCAAAGACAGAAAAGCGCACCCGGCAGGCAATATCGACGCCGACCGCATAAGGAATGACGGCTTCTTCAACTGCCAGCACGCCGCCAATCGGCAGCCCGTAGCCAACATGGGCATCCGGCATCAACGCTCCGGCGACCGAAACGGGGAGGCGCATGGCATTGTCCATCTGAGCGCGCGACTCTTTATCGATGAAGGCTTCACCCCAGATGCCATACGGCAGCGGTTCCGACCGAACTTCGCCCCACTTCATGAGCAGTTCCATTTCCTCACATGACATTCCATAAGATCATAAAGGGTCACAAGAGATAACACAAGAGGC
>JAEUQZ010000211.1 GCA_016788965.1 Anaerolineae bacterium
TCGAGACGAAACGGTGCTTGCCAACCTGTTCACTATCGCCCAGTCGAACTGGTTCCGTTCTGTTTTGGGAACCGGACAGGATTTCCTTTTCATGGGCGATGTCCAGATATCGCCCCAGAACGTCCCGTATATCATCATGTCCGCGCCTACGCGATCGGGCGGTGTGGCTGCGCTGCGCTTGAGTCTGAGTGTACTCGGTGAAATTGTCTCTGCCCTGCGCTTTGGAACCTCCGGAACCACCTATGTGGTTCAGTCTGAAGGGATTATCGCGGCGCATCCCGATGCGTCGGTCATGAGCAGCATCGTCAATCTGGCAGGCCGCCAGGAATTAGAATCCGCTCTGGAGAATCCAGAAACCAGTTGGACGGGCAGCTACAGCAACTTCCGGGGGCAGGCCGTCATCGGCACAGCCTCAGTCGTTCCAGGGACCAACCTCGTGGTCATCACGGAGATCACTCAGGAAGAGGCGACGGCCAACAGTCGCAGTGCCCTTATCATGCTAAGTGGCAGTTCCTTCGTCTTCTGGTTTTCCGCGATGGTTCTGGGTATTGCCTTTGCCCGAAGATGGGTGTTCAAACCGCTGAAACGTTTGCAGGTTGGCGCGAACGAAGTGGAAAGAGGAAACCTGGAATATCGCGTCGAGATATCGCGCCACGATGAAATCGGCCAATTGAGTGAGTCTTTCAACGCCATGGCACACGGTCTGCACACGCGCGGGGCCGAGCGCGAGCGGCTGATCACCGACCTGCAGGCCGCCAAGCGGTTGGCCGAAGAGAACTCACGTCTCAAGTCCGAGTTTCTCTCTACAATGTCGCATGAGCTGCGAACCCCGATGAATGCGATAGAAGGCTTTACCAGCATCATCCTCAGCCGGATGGGTGGTGTCGAGTTCAACGACAAAACCGAACGTTACATCAGCCGGGTGAACGTGAACAGCAAACGGCTGTTGCAGCTCATCAACGATTTCCTCGACCTCTCGCGGGTCGAGTCCGGTCGTCTAGAGCTGGCTCACCAGCCATTCTCTCCCGCTGAACTGGCCCGGCGCTGGCAAACCGAGATCGGCGTGCTGGCTGAGAAGAAGCAAATTGACTTCGATCTGACCCTTGATCCGCATTTGCCAGAGACGGTGTATGGTGACGAGGAAGCTGTCTCCAAAGTAGCCATCAACCTCTTGAGCAATGCCATCAAGTTCACTGAACAGGGCAAAGTGTCGTTGACCGTGACCAATGGTGGTGACAACTGGAGAATCACTGTGGCGGACACAGGAATAGGTATTCCACCTCATGCGCGTGAGTTCGTGTTTGAGGAATTCCGCCAGGTTGATCAGACCTCGAAGCGTAAATATGGCGGTACGGGGCTGGGGTTGGCAATCGTGCAGAAGTACACGCGATCCATGGGAGGAACGGTATCCCTTCAGAGCGAAGTGGGTGTAGGCAGTACCTTTACCGTAACCTTGCCGCTGGATTCACGATCTGCTTCAGCAAATGGAGAATAAGCAGTGAACAACATAAGTGTGCCCATCGATCTACTGGCTGGTTGGGACATCGTGGTTATCGATGATGAACCCGACAGTCTTGAAGTTGCCGAAATCATCCTTGATGCCTACGGCGCGAATGTGCGTACTGGCAGCAATGGAGCCGAGGGTCTCGATCTCGTGCGGAAAGTGCGACCTCGCTTTGTCATCTCGGATATTTCTATGCCAGTCATGGATGGGTGGGGCTTTATCCATACCCTGAAGAATGATCGCTCGCTGATGGATATTCCCGCTATTGCGCTCACTGCTCATGCCATGGTTGGGGATCGTGAACGGGCCATTACAGCAGGTTTCCACAACTATCTGACGAAACCGCTCACCGCCGACACCTTCATCTATGACTTGCTCAAGCTGTTGATGGACATTCCTGAACTGGCCGAACACCTCAACATATAGGAGAATTCTGCGATGTCCCAACGTAATTGGCACATCCTCGTGGTCGAAGATGATCCCGATGGACAGGAAGTGGTGGCGACAATCTTGCAGCACCTGAACATATCGATTGATGTGGCTGGAGACGCTGCTCAGGCAGAAACCTTGTTGTTCCAGTCCGGCAGCACCTATCACGCCGCCATCATCGATCTTGCGCTGCCAGATAAGGACGGGTGGGCGCTGCTCTCCGAGATTCAACAAGCTCCAAAGACAGCCGCGTTACCCTGTATCGCCGTTACGGCCTTTCACACCTCCAAACTCCGCGAAGATGCGATCAAGGCAGGTTTCACGGCTTACTTTGCAAAACCCATTGATGCGACTGTCTTTGCGCGTCGCTTAGAGGAAATCCTGTAGACTTGGCAAGCTAATGGAAATCGTCGACATGCCATACGAAGTGGTCTGGGATACACCAGGTAGAGTTCTGCTCCTCAGAATGCACGGAGACGTGCCTTTTGAATCGTTTGTTGATATCGACCGCTGTATCAATGTGTGTCTGCAAGAAACCAGCGAACGACTCGCATTGATTGTGGATGCATCTCAGGCAAAGGTCGCGCCCTACGGCATAGAGCGCATCAAAGCCACGCAGACCTATTTGCAGAGTCGGCAGATTCTGCAACTGCTGGTGGTGAGCGACAATCGCTTGAATCGCCTGGCGATGCTTCTGTTGTTCAATGCCTGCCAGCCTCGGTTGCAATTCTACGACAAGATGGAACAGGCGAAGCGGTTTCTGGAGCTTTCCCAGCGATAACATCGCAGGTCTGTGCAGCAGGTATATTGCGGTCAATCCCAAACCGCACCGGTGAGATGATGACCGTGAAACATGACCTCTTCTGTCAACCGTGTGGGCGACATTTGGACAGCAATCAACACCCAGGATCGATCATGTTTTTCAGCAGTCATCTCAACAGATTTCTCATCACCTCGATTCTGATTCTGGTCTTGGTCGGCTGCACGGGATCCAGCGAACCTACGGCTCCGCCCCCGGCTGATGAACTTATCCTCTACGATTGGGCCGAAGATGTTCCCCAATCGGTGCTGGATGCCTTCACCCAGGAATACGGAACCAAAGTCACCTACCTGGTCTACGAATCGCAGGAAGAAGCCATCGATCAGATGCGTTCCGGGCAGGCTTACGATGTCGTCGTGATGGAAAGTCGCTTCGTGCCGCTGCTGGTGGAAGCGAATCTGCTGGCCGAAATCGACTTTGGCAATGTCCCGAACTTCAAGAACATCTCTGCCAACTTCCGCAACCTGGTTTACGACCCCGACAATCGCTACAGCATTCCATACAACTGGGGTGTGACCGGGTTGGTCGTCCGCAGCGACCTGGTGGAACAGCCCGTAACGCGCTGGGCTGATCTGTGGGACCCGCGCTACGCGGGAAAAATTGCTATCTGGGCGGGACAATCGCGCGAAGTGATTGCTCTGACACTCAAATCATTGGGCTTTTCGGGCAACACCGAAGACCCGCGCGAACTCCAAGCGGCGCTTGACCATCTGCTGGAGATCAGGCCGCACGTCCTGTTCATTGAGGATTTCGGCCTGGCCGAATCCTCCGACTTGATGGCAAGTGGTCAGGTCGTGATCAGCATGGGCTACGCCACCGATGTGATTGTGGGACAGACCAAGAATCCTGATATCACCTTCGTGATGCCGGAAGAAGGCGCATTGATGTGGAATGACACCTTCGTCATCCCGGCGAATGGCCCACACAAATACACCGCCGAGCTGTTCCTGAACTTCCTGCTCCGCCCAGAGATCAGCGCCCAGATGATCAATGAGCATTACTATCCGATGGCGAACGAAGCTGCCGAACCCTTCATCGATCCGGCCATCCGCGACAACCCCGTGATTTATCCCCCGGATGAGGTACTACGTAACGCCGAACTCATTGTCCCGCTCAGCGTGGACGGCCAGCAGCGCTATCTGGAATTGTGGGAGCGCTTCCTGGCAAAGACAGGATAAGCACTCACTTGATTCATGGGCTATGACCCGCTGGCAGTTCAGTTCAACGCGGCATGACACACAGGGTCAACCGCCCCGGTGTGGCTGCAGCGCATTTGCGTTCCTGTCCATCAGAACCGATAACGCCAAAGTCTGCGCCCCAGAAAATCAGGGTGGGGCCAATATCCAACTGCGCGATCACATCACAGGGTTGGGGTGGGGCGCTGCTTTCCGGACTCGAATTGGTATACAGGATACACTGACCCGGCGCGAGTCGGCTGACCGTTTCCACGTCGGGGGGATACATGCCGTAAAGACTGGCATCGCTCGGATAAAGAAGCAGCCCCCCCGGCGGCGCAAAGTAGTTGATCATGGAGTATCCCTCCAGAACCATCCAGCGGTCTTCCGAGCGGTTGATGATGGCAAGACGCTCCGACGTATACGCAAAGTAGACATAGTCGGTCGAATCGCCGCCTGAAGTGCCGCTAGACAAAAAGAACGCGCAGCGTCCCGGATTGGCAACCGGGCAGGTCGCCCGTGGCACACCATTCTGCAAAACGGTGAACTGCGTTGTGCCGCCAGCCCCAGTCCAGAAGTGTTCAGCCGGATTCATAGTCACCAGCCAATTTTGGATCGCCGTGCATTCGTCCAGCCCTTTAGGGCCATTACGCCCGACCGACCACACCTGCACGCACTGCCCAACTCGGAGAAATCCGGCCCAGCGTGTGGCCGCGAACTGCGCCCCGGCTCCGCCCACTGCGGCGAAGCTGATCCCGGTCAGGTTTAACTCACCGCCAGTCTGATTCACCAGTGTGAGATCATTGTCGTCGTAGAGCAGGGTGGCATTCGGTGAACGCAGCACGGTCACATCCACCGCGGTCCCAAATGGCACAACTTGTCCACCGGGAATCGACTGCGCGAAGATGCTGTTCTCGACCTGCCCAGAGTCGGGCGTCCACCCCTGGTTGATCTCCGCCCCCAGGCGCAGTCCTGCCCGGTTGAGCTGTGCGGCTGCCTGGGGCAAGCTCAATCCGGTCACATCCGGCACGGTGACATCGCTGCCCTGCGCTCGACTCGCCGGTGCGCCGGCGACAGCCAGCAGACATAACACCAACATCAGCAGCCATTTCTTCATGGTGATCTCCATTGAATGATCGTCTGGCGACTCATTCCAGGTTTCCGACGATGACTTTGACAGCGGCGCTGTCGAAGATGATGAATTGACTGACTCCGTTCTCGCGCAGCAGTGCCGTCAGGCTGTCTCTGTCAAAGGACAGTTCATTCGCGGCCAGCACGAACGACGACGGGGGTGAAGCAATTGTCACCACCATCACCTCGGCATAAACCTGCGCTAGGCCGTTCACCACCTGCCTAGCCGCCATGTTATTGCGGTCAAATGTGCCGGTCAGCCGAGTCACGACCGTATCCGGCGGTGCGATCCGGTTGATGATGATTTCAGGCGGGACAGCTTCGCTCTGATTCGGCGTGACTGCCGGGCGCGGCGTGCTGAATGCCCAGGCGACCAGCGCCGCATTCGTCCCGACGAGTACGGTCGCCAGCGCCACCAGCAATCGCCGTCTTACGAACGGAGGCACGATCAGCGAAGCCCTGAGTACATCTACACGGTTGTCTACCTTTGCAGCCGCCTCTGGCGGATCGATGTGGACAGCGGCTTGCGACGAAGGTAAGGGCATCCCTGGAATATGAAATTCATAGCGATATCGCATCCGCGCCGCATAGTCCAACAGAGCAAAGATGAAGAGGGTCGCGCCCAGCATCTCCCCCATCTCTTCGATAGTGGCGATGGCGAGATACGGGAACGTGATACCGCCATCCCGGTCATATTGGTTGGCGCTGATGGCCTCGACAATCAACGCACCGCCCACATAAATCAGTCCGGCCAGGATGAAGAGATTCCGGGTTCGCGCCGGAAGCCGCCACAAGAACCGCGCGTATAGCAGGCCAAACACGATGAGCAGAGGGACAGCGACAATCTGCCATCCAAACGTCAGGTATCCCGTTAGATTCAGCGTATTCTGCAAGCCATCCGCCACGATTTCATGGATGACCGCGCCCTCATCCATCGAGAGGTAGACAAAGATGACCGCCAGACCAGCCCAATGCCGCCAGGAGCGGTCATCATCTTGTCGTTGGGCGACCGCGATCATCGCCAGCAGCACGGCTGCTCCGAACAGCAGCAGGGTCGCATACCAGGTCGGGATGGTCTGTTCGGCGTTCACGCTGAACAGATCGATGGTCAGGATCAGCGACCGGTAGCGCGTAGCGTCGAGGACGTTCTCGATCAGATACTCGACGATGAGACTCTGCGCGGCAAAATACAGCGACAGCCCACCCAGCATCAGGCCGATTCTTCGCGGTTGGATGCCCAATTCGAGCCGCATCGTGTGTCCGTGTTTGCCCGTCGAGGAAAATCCAATTGTGGTTGATGGCCTTGCCCAGTGCAGATTGTCGAGGCAGTCCGCCCTGGGCAAAGCTGGAAAGGGGATTCGCCCTTGAATCCGGCGTTACTTCTTACTCTTCTTGGAGCACTTCAGACGCACATTCCCATCCTTAAACCCGGTCAGCTTGCAGCCATCTGGGATGATCAGCGGCACGCCGGATTGAATGATGATCGTCGTCCCGGCCGCATCTCCGCAGCGGCGTCGCCAGCCGTTGGCGGGCGCCCACGGCGGCGGCGGATTGGCGCAGCTTCCATCATCGCGCCAGTATTCGCCTGTATCGATGTTGATATCGACATTGATGATGACAATGTTCACCGCGATGATTACGATGACCCCATCAGCATCCTCGGTGTTGCCTTCGACGTACAGCACATCCCCAAGCTGAATGATCCCCAGGATCGGGTCGGTCTCCCCCACGACGATATCGATATCGTAAATGGTGATGATGTTGATGTTGATCTCCTGCACCGGCCCTTCGATGATGATGGTGATCGGCAGATCGCTGTCATCATCCGGCAGGGGAGTCGCGGTCGGCGTCATGGTCGCTGCCGGAGTAGGCGTTGCCAGCCCACTGAAGTAATTGGCGGCGTCCGAGTCGCTCACGACGATTCCATTGAACGCGCCGCTCGCCGTGACGGTATTGGTATGCTGTCCATCCACAGCCGTCTGCGGCCCGATGACACACTCGAAGAACGCGCCGGGCGGGAGCGCAGCCGGCAGTGCGCAGGTACTCACATCGAGTGTGCTGTCGCTGAGGCTGAGGTTCGTCAGTTCGACATTGCCAGAGTTCATCACATTGAACCGGAACGTCACCGCTGTGCCCGGCGTGACAATCGGGCCGGGTGCGGCATCTGCATCTTGCCACGTCACCCCATCGAAGGACACGAACTTCTCGACATCCAGCTTGGGAGCGGCGCATGACGGGCCAGGCACGGAAATCGTGGCGAATCCGCTGCCTGCTTTGACCGCCGCCATGACGCTGCCTTCCAGGACATTCCCCTGGAACGTCACCGCATAGGTGCGCGTCGCGGTCGCCTGGAGAGGAATATCCCACTTGATCCCGCTGATGTCCGTGGTCGGATCAGTGCCGAAGCTCACCGCGTTTGCGGGTTCATAGGCTGCCACAATCAACGGGGTGGGGCAGTTGGGAATTTCGAGGTCGAAATGGCTCAGGTCAGGCGGCGAGCCGTTTCCGGCGACCAGGTAGGTAAAGGTCGTGCGGTTAGCCGCGCTGTCATAGATTCTGCCTCCATAGATCACATTGAAGCCATTGGCGCTCTGCGCCAGCAGCACAGCCGGAAGGGCGATCATCACCACGGCAAAGATGACGACAAACCATAAGAGCATACGTCCACGTAAATGATTGAACATGACCTGCCTCCTTGCATCAAGGGACAACAATCATTATAGGCGATATTTCAGGCAGGGCTATTCTGCTGCGCGCTGTCCGGGAATGCGTCCGGCCAGCCCATCATGGAACTTTCGTCCTGTCGCCTCGCCACCCTCGTCTTCCACGCGGTCATGCACGGGACAACAAAAAACCCGCCTGACGACGGGTTCTCTCTGCTTCACGTTCGATGCCCCCGACAGGAACATGACGCATATCCGTACCCCACAGGCGTCCGTGACTACTCTTTTGACCATTCTCTATCGAGATGGAACCCACATGGAGTGGTTAGCGACCAGAGACGAAGAGGTAAAGCGGCTATACCTCCTGGGTGTCCCAAAGACGGAAATCGGTAGGAGGTTTGGGATTTCTGCGAGGCGAGTAGGGCAAATCGTATTGGAAAAATAGATACCCTTCTACGGGGATTTCGATTCAATGCAGATGGGACGCTTTGACTTCACGGTTGATCCTGAGTCAAAGTGACTTTCCGAATCATAACAATCTCCGTAATGGACTTTGAATTGAAATGCTCGTATTGTGAGAGATAATGGAAAAGAATCCAGGAAGTTGTAGTCTCGTCTACTACTCTCGTAGGCCCAACACGGTGTATTCAACAGAAATACACCGACCTTAACCGGACAAGTCTCCCCTGGCGATCCGGCCATCTCCCCGCCCTCATCGACATTCAGTTCTTGAGGATGCCCCATGCCCACCTATACCGAAAAAGTCACCGTCAAAGACCCGACCGATGTCGTCCAGTTGAGTGTCGAGTCTTCGGCCAGCCAGAG
>JAEUQZ010000212.1 GCA_016788965.1 Anaerolineae bacterium
CTGATAATAAGGACAGGTTTTGATCGTGTCTAGTAATATAGCGGAACAACTCGTTCAAGAAATCGAATATGCATTTGACCATATCGATTATCCTGGAGACGATAACTTAGTTGACAACGTAGAAGATGTATATGTGGAAACTTACAAGCTTTTCCTTGCTTTTAAGGGAAAACATTGGAAGGAGATAGCTCATGAAGTGTTATACTACTATAGGCTTGATTTTTCAGTCTTTACCCCAGCGGCATTTCGATTTTACATACCCGCATATATGATTGCATCGTTACGTGGAGATAAACGGGACGAAATTATTCAACACGTTATTTGGAAACTTGCACCTCACCAAGATACAGAGAACGCAAGTAACGAATTTCTGACCAAGATTGAACCATTATCTTCCGAACAAAAAGCGGCAATTAAGAAGTTTGTTAAACATTATGCGGAAACAAGAACTCATCCGATACCTGCTGATAAGAAAGTGGAACAGTTTTGGGAGAATTATTCTTTTTAGTTTGTCGCAGTGACTGAGTTTGTCGAGCTGTACCGCGAGACTCTGCCCCACCGAACTGACCCGTGCATAACCAATCAATGCCATAATCAACTCCATGTATGAACGGGTGGATGGACATGGCCTGCTCGATCTGCGCGCCCGACGTTACAGCCCGGCCCTCGGCCAGTTCCCCTGGCTCGATCCGCTGGAGGTCTTCAACCGCTATGCCACTGTGAACGGCAACCCGGTCATGCGGACGGATCCCAGCGGGATGCTGATCCTGATGTCGGAAACGGGTGGTGTGTCCGCCAAGCCGGTGGTGAAGACCACGCCGGTCAACACCCGGAACTATGCGCCGGGAGCGGGTTCCAGCAGCGGGACGACTTCGACTAAATCAACGGTCAACCCTGCCTTAGCGGCTGACCATCCATCCAAGTCTTCAGCGCAGGTGCAATATGCGCCGGGAGCGGGGTTGAGCAGCGGGACGACGGTGACCAAGCCACCAGTCAACCCTGCCTATACCATAGTTAGAAGTGTCGATAGGGGCTAGAATTTCTAGCCCCTATCGGCTTATCCTTGAGAAAATGGAGTGTGTTTGAAAGTCCATCACGGTAGCTTATATGCACAAATATATTACATTGAAATTTCTATCCAACTCGCTTTTCTGACTGCAAAAGAGCACATCACTTAATAACACGGGTGCGAAACATGGAATACACAGCCGATGACTACTTCCAGAAAGCTCGCAAAATACGTTGGTCAGATGACGAAGAAGTCAAACTAGGAATCGCTTATCTCAATCAAGCCGCACGGCTTGATCCGACCAATATGGAGTACCGGATGCTGCGTGGAGACTACTTCTGCAAGTTGAATGAATACCAACAGGCGATAGATGATTTCACGCTGGTTATTCAGTCAGGACAGGATGTCGAGGAATGGGAGTCGAAGTACTGGGACTGGAGCATTCTCTATGGGATGATGGCGCGTTGCCACGAAGGGATTGGTCAATCCCAGGAACAATTGAAGGACTTGGATTGGCTAGTAGATCATGGATATGACACTGAGATCACGCTGTCTTGGCGTGGTTCAGTGCGGTTGAAGTTGGGAGACATTGACGGTGCGATCAAGGACTTTGAGATGGTAAGTCAATTGAGTCCAGACAGCGTCGTTGATCAGATACGCTGCGCTTGGGGATACTATGCCGCGGAACGATACGATGATGCGCTGCGCGCAATCAGTCAGGGGTTCTTGCTCGAAAGAAGCAAGAACAGTGTATTTGATCGCTCTGTCCTTCACTATTGGCGCGGAAAGATCTACTACAGGCTGGGACGTGATGCCGACGCATTGGACGAATGCAATGAGTCGATGAGGTTGGAAGGTAAACAGGCCTTCACAAGCCTCGCTGAATGCGTCGAAAAACTCCAGCTATGACAAAACCGGTCGTTTTTTAGATCACTTTTCTGAACCGAAAAGGGCTGGTATTCGGATCAGGACTCTTCGCAGCCACCACCTTTTTGGCTAATTTCCGTGACTCCTCCCAAAAACCACCGCCACTCTGCGCGTGTCCAGCGACAGCCAGGAGATCAAGATAGGGATCAGGGATAAGGGGTTGGGGATTAGGGAAGACAGGGCGAGCCGGCGGGTCGAGATCGAGGCGGTGCTCGCCACTGGAACCAGCCAGAAGTTCATCGCGCAGCGCAAGGGAACCTCCGAGGTCAACCTGAGCCGCTGACTGAAGAAGCACGGCCTGAAGAAACCGGAATTGAAATACACCCAGGCGCACAGTCCATTCGCGGGGAGGGGCGCGGGTCAGAGGGGTTGGGCGCGGAGGGAGTCGAGCTGGACGAGGAGAAAGTCGCGGAGGCTGACGACAGTCCAATCGCTGACATCGGAGACGGGGGCGTCCAGGGGGAGGGATTCGAGCGCGTCGAGGACATCGCGCCAGACGCGGCGGGCGCTGCGGCGGTCGCCCTGCCCCAGATGGAGGTGGCCGAGGATCAGGCCGGCGAGGGGATGGCCGCGCTGGCAGTAGAGGGCGGAGCGCAGGCTGGTCTGGGCGCGGGTTTCGTCGCCGTCTTCCAGGTCGAGCATGGCTTTGAGGTAATAGGCGTCAGCCATGAGGGGGTTGAGGCGGAGGGCGGCAGCGAGTTCCTCGCGGGCGCGATCCGGCTGGCCGAGGTTGGCGTAGATGCAGCCGCGCAGGAGATGGGGGCGGGCATCCTGGCCTTTATCGAGGATGAGGCTGGCGAGGAGATGCTCGGCATCAGCGTAGCGTTTGAGGCGGACGGCTTCGACGGCGCGGACGTAAAGCGCATCGCCGACGAGGACTTCGGCAGCGGGCGTGCCGGGCCGTGGATTCGGGGCGTGGTAGACGGTGCGGGATGGCTCGGCGGCGGGGCTGGCGGCCTTCTGGTAGACGACCGCGCCGGAAAAGAGGTGCGTGACCCACTGGGCGCGGTCGGCGCGGAGGGCTTCCGACTGCCCCAGGATCAGCCAACCGCCGGGGGTGAGGGCGTTGAAGAAGACCTCCTCGGCGCGGCGGGCGGCGTCTTCGCTGAAGTAGAGCAGCACATTGGAACAGACAATGACATCGATCTGATGGAGGGGCGGGCCGGAGAGCAGATTGCGCCAACGGAACTGCACGGCACTCCGCAGGCGGGGGATGATCTCCCAGCCGTCCTCGACGGGGCGGAAATGGGTTTGCTGGAAGGCGGCATCGGTGTGGCGGAAGGCCCAGGCGCGGTAGACGCCGCGTTCGGCGAGTTCAAGGGCGCTGCGGTTGACATCCGTGCCGAGCAACTGGAAGCGCTGGAGCGTTTCCTGGAGGGTGATCGCCAGGGAGTAGGTTTCTTCCCCGGTGGCGCAACCGGGGTTCCAGAGGGTGGGTTCAGAGGAGCGGGTCAGCACATCGGGCAGGATGGTCGATCTGAGGACATCGAGGTGGACGCGGCTGCGGAAGAAGTAGGTTTCGCCAATCATCAGGGCGCGGATGAGGCGCTGCCAGAGGGTTCCGGTTTCGGGGGTGCGGTGGAGGGTTTGCACCAGGGCGGCGACATCGCCGTCGGCGATCTCGTCCAGGATGGTGGCGAGGTTGCTGTGCAGCACGCGGTTCCGCGCCAGACCGAGGCGGTGTTCGATGAGATGGGCGAGGCTGTCGGCGTCGGACTGTAACATGGGTGGGTTGGGAATCAACGGCGGAATTCGGACTTTTGAATTATCATCATATTGTAGCCCGGAGTTCGGGTTTGGGTCGAATTGGATTTTGGTTGGGGGCGAGGATAGCTGATATCCCACTTGGTTCAGCCAGACACTAAAGTGTCCGGCTGCCGAAAAATCATGTCCACTAAAGGGACAGGGTAAGGCGCGAGATGGATTAAGCGCCTGCAACGGGCATACGAAGGCGAGAAAAGAATGTCGGGCGGACGCGCCGTTGCGCGTCCCCACAAAAACACGGTGATAGGCTTCAGATTTAGCTAGTCCAGCTACAAGAAGTGCAGCCTGTCGGATGCGATAGCGATGGTCGCCACCTGGAGAAGAGACTCTTGCGCGTACTGGTGAAACGACTGCTCTGGATCGGCGTAATCGGCCTGATGCTGAGTTCGGTGGCCGCACAAGGGGATACGCGGCTGAAACCGGGCGATCCGCCGCTGGCTTCGCTCATCACGATTTCGGCGCCGGATGAGGCCGGGGTGGTGACGATCAGCGGGGGGGCGGGATCGGTGTTCCCGGCGGCGCAGGTCGCCGTCCGCAACCTGTACACGGGCGACACGGTATATGTGCAGGGCGGGATCACGGGGACGTTCAACGCGCCGATTTACGGGCCGGGCAATACGCCGTTCTGGATCAGCCCGACCGAGAACATCCCGAACAGCCTGCGGAACCAACCGGGATCGCTGCCGGGCGGGCCGGGGACGATCATTTATGGGCCGGCGCTGGTGACTCCGCCGCCGGAAGCGCCCACGACGACGATCCTGATCGACGGGGTGGGCAGCGATTGGGCGGACTATGGCGGGCGGACGCTGGCAACCAGCGGGACGCCGGCGGTCGAGGCGTTCGCCAACCGGGATTCGCTGCTGGTGCGGATCGGCACGGAGGGCGTGCCCGGCGATTATGGGCTGGCGAATGTGGAGATGGCGCTGGATGGGACGCCGTTCAACGCGGCCTTCGATCCGCGGACGGGGATCAGCGCGGCGGTGGCGCGGGTGGATAACGGCGTGCTGCGCGACCTGGGGGCGTTCGCCATCGCCGCCAGCCAGGGCGAGGTGATCGAGGCGCGGATTCCGCTGGGCATCTTCAACCCGAACAATCCCACCCCGGCGACGGTGGTGGTGACGCGGGTGTGGTTCACGGGGGCGGACGGGCTGGAGGCGCTGAGCATCCCGGTGGAGCAGGCCGCGCCGCGCGTCGAGGAGATCGACGGGATCGCGCGGGGCAGCGCGGCGATGAGCGATCCGGTGGGGTTCACACTGTCGGGGACGGTGGCGCAAGGGGCGAACCGCTGGCTGGCGGCGGGGCGGATGAACCAACTGGCGTTCGCGCCGGGGGATGCGCTGACGCTCGAACTGGATGTGACGATGGACACGCCAGACCTTTCGCCGGGGCTGGCGGGATTGGTGATGCAGGGCGAACTGCGGCTGCTGCCGGTGGCCGGGGCGGATGGTCAGCAGACGGGCGGCGGGTTGGATAGCAACAACGGCTGGTCGGACGTGCTGACTCCGTCGGGTTTGGCGATCTCGAATTTGCGGGGGGATTTCCTGCTGGCGACGACAGAGACGCCAGCTAACGAGGTGATCCGGCGCGATGGGGCGCTGGTCTTCCCGCTGGACTTCCGGGTGACGCTGCCGGCGGATTTGCCGGAGGGATTGTACGTGCCCGTGTTCGAGGGATTCGGGCAGGTGGTGGATGGGGCGCGGTTCCGGTGGGATGAGAACGGGCCGCTGGGCACGGGTCTGCGGGCGACGATTACGCCCGCGTCTCGTTTGCCCGTGGTGCTGAAGGTCGGCGCGGTGGAGAGCGGGCATCTGCTGTTCACGCTGTTCCAGGATGTCTCGCGCAACGGCAGCCGGGGGATCATGGCCGAGGGGGATCAAGGGCGGTTCGCGCTGGCGAACCGGGTGAAGTTCGACAGTCCGACGGCGATCCTGCCGCCGACGCGGAACGGCGAGCCGATCCCCTACCCGCTGGAGCCGTACCTGCTCAACCAGCTACCGAATGCCTATGACAAGGACGCGCCGCCGCTGATTCCGTTTTTGTTCCCCGGCGGGCGGCTGACGGTGCAGGTGACGCGGCCGGACGGCGTGGTCGATAACCTGGGCAGCACGGCGATCATCCAGAACCAACTTTCGACGGCGGCGCTGGACGAGCGGGCGCTGTTCGGCAGGCAGACCCAGGTGGATGTCTACCGATTGACGACGCGGAATCCGCAGCTCACCGGGTATGTGTTCCAGCAGTATGGCGAGTACCAGATCGAAGTGACGGGCAACCTGGAGGACATCTGGGGCAACCGCTACGATGGCGGGGGTCTGTACCGGGTGCTGGTGGCGGAGCCGCTGGAGATCATGCCGGGGGTGCTTACAGGAGCGCCGTTCACGGTAGGCGATGCGTTTTACGGCGGGCTGCAAGTCCTGCCGGGATTGCAGGCGGATGTGACCGTGCGGCTGCGGGTGTATCCGGTGGACGGGAGCGAGCCGAGCGAGTATCTGGCGCAGGGCCAGACCAGCGCGGGCGGTTACTTCAGCCCGGATGACGAGGGCTTCCAGTTCACGCAGGCGGGCGAATACGTCATCGATTATGAGGCGCGATATACGGGTGCGGACGGACGGTTATGGGCGGGCAGTTTGCGGAGCGCGGGCGTGGTCGCCAGCGCGGAGCCGACGCTGATCGCACATGGGCGGCGCGGGCTGGACGGAATTACGCCAGAACCGGCGCCGGCCTGGTTCGTCGCCAGCCAGTACGCGCCGGATCAAGCCGCGCGGCTACAGAACCCATACTACGTGGGGGATGTGGCGTGGATGCCGGATGGGGCGAGCAGCGAAATGGCGCTGCCGATCCGCGTGCAGGACACGACCGGAAGTTATAGCGACTGGCTGCGGCAGACTGTGCCGGATTTCATGACGCCGGACGGGGAACCGCTGGGCCAACTGGCGGTCAAAGATGAACTGCCCGCCGTGATCCTGGGCGGCAAGGTGAACGCGGCCTACAGTTATGTGAGCGCGGTCACGCCGGGTGTGAGCGCACGGCAGTATGTCCAGGGGGGATTGGACGGCGGGCTGGAACTCTATTTCGACGCGGATGATCCGCTGAACCAGCAGACGGGCGCGGGCATCGATGGGCTGCGAGCGGGCGATCCGATCTTCCTGTTCGGCGGCGCGGTGGCGCGGAATGCCGAGGCGGGGGTAAGCGATGTCTCGGCGTATGCGGCACTGGCTATCGTGACCGATCCGAAGGCTGTGCCGAGCGCGCGGGTGTTCCCGCCGTATCAGGGACAGGCAGGCGGCGGCAGCGGCGGGCCGCTGCTGACGATCCGCGAGCAGCCGGTGTATCTGTTCTTCCAGCCGACGGGTGTGCGGCCGGGCAGCGTCCTCCAGGTGGGGGATGTGTTCGCGGTGGCGGGACAGGTGGGGCCGACGCTGGCCTCGACCGTGGATGTGACGATCACCTCGCCGCGCGGGACTGTGCGGCAGTGGAGCGGGACAGCCAACGCCACGGGCTACTATTACGACCCGGCGCAGTCGTTCATCGCGGAAGAGGCGGGCGTCTGGACGGTGGATGTGACAGTGCAGCATGAGGGGCTGACTTCGGTCGGCGCAGTGGAACCGCCGCCGCCCGTGGGTGGACTGCTGGGGGCGAACGGCGGACGGTTCACGGTGGTGGTGACGCCGAAAGCGACCGAATCGCTGACGTGGAGCGACGGGCGGACGGACTTCGCCATCCCGCCGACTTCGGCCTACAACTTCCGGTTTGAAATCCCGGAGGGTTGGGATCAGGCGCAGATGTATTACGTGGTCAGCACGCCGACGCAGGTGCTGGAAGAGGGGCCGGGACGTTTGAACGGGCGCACCTTCAGCTACCAGTACAGTTTGCAGCGGTTGAGCGAGGACTTCCCGAACATGGAAGGCAACCGGGGCGGCGAAGGCACAGCGGCGGCGGATGTGATCACGCTGACGTTCGTGGCGACGGGGGTGGACGGCAGCGGCCTGCCGCAAGTCCGCAGCCGGAGTTTCACCATCACGTATGATCGATTGATGACGTTCTTTTAGCATCACGCTGCGGGAAACATTATGCGCCAAATGAACGCAATCCGATCCGGCCGCCGCTTGAGGGCTGCCCCTGCCCTGCTGATGCTGGGGGTCACGTCGATGCTGAGCGCGGCGGTGATACTGCTGGGGGGAACGCTGCCCACGGCGGCACAGCAGGAGCCGACGCCGTTTCCGCTGTTCGCGCTGCCGGATGCGCGGCTCAGCACGGCGGAGGCGTCCAGCACGATGGCGCTGGCCGAAGACAACCGGACGCTGGTGGCGGTCAATTCGCTGAACGACAGCCTGTCGGTGGTTTCGGTGAGCGACCGGGAACTGCTGCAAGAAATCCGGGTGGGGGATGATCCGCGCTCGG
This sequence comes from Anaerolineae bacterium, assembly GCA_016788965.1. GTDB lineage: Bacteria > Chloroflexota > Anaerolineae > Aggregatilineales > Phototrophicaceae > CFX2. The sequence continues at coordinate 8,099 of JAEUQZ010000212.1, forward strand.
TGGCGCTGACGGATGATGGCGAACGGGCGGTGACGGCCAACCGCGGCGATGGGACGCTCTCAGTGGTGACGGTGGATACGGGCGAAGTGGTTACACTGAACGCGGGCGGCACGCAGCCGTATGGCGTGGTGATCGACGGCGTGGGACGGGCGTATGTCTCGCTCCAGGGGAGCAACGCCGTCGCGGTCGTCGATCTGGGCAGCGGGCAGGTGATCCAGCGGATCGCTACCCCGCCCCAGCCAAGCGGGTTGGCGCTCTGGGGCGATTTCCTGTACGTGACGCACTTCTGGACAGGGCAGATCAGTTTGATTTATCTGCCGACCGGACAGGTGGCGGAGACGATCAGCACCGGGCTGGACACGGGATTATCGCAGGCGATTGAAGTGGATATCACGCGCGGGCTGGCGTATCTGCCGCAGACGCGCAGCA
>JAEUQZ010000213.1 GCA_016788965.1 Anaerolineae bacterium
TATCGCGTCCTCACCGATGTCGAGGTCTTCGATGCGCGCAAGTTCCGACTCCAGGCACGCATTGACACCGCAGCGGAGGTCCGTGCCGGTGAGGTCGGAAGTCTCGGCTTCGTGATGCAGGATGCCGCAGCCAACCGCTACGCCGCCTCCCACCAACACACCCAGCCCAACGATGATCCTGCCATATCCCGTCGATGTCGGGATCGTGACCGATGTGGTTGCCACGGTCGCCGAACCGGAAACCGTGGTGAATGGAGGGCGGCGCATCCCGCCGATAGCCGCTTATCGGGCGGGGGGAGATTACATCGACATCGCGCGGGCACTGGCGCTCTGGACACCCACATCGAGCGACGAAGCCTATGAGATCGGGCTGCTGGAAGCCAACAGCTACCTGTTCGCGGCCTGCTATCGCACGGCCATTGATCGCTACACGGCGCTGATCGCCCGCGATCCCAATTGGGACATCGCTTATCACAATCGCGGTGTAGCCTACATGAACCTTCAATACGAGATCGCCCTGCGTGATGCTAACGCCAGCATCAGCGAACCGGAACGCTGCGACCGCAAAGACCCGGTCGAGCGCCTGGATTATTTGGCGCTGGCCTTCGACGATTTCGGGCGGGTCATCAAGACCAGCACCAACCCCGACCTGCGGGCGCTGGCCTACATCAACCGGGGCACAGCCTACTTCCTGGTGCAGGACGACTATGGCGCGGGCTTAGAAGAATGCCTGAGCGGAGCCGCGCAGTTCCAGAATGTCGCCCAGTCTATTGCTGATGCAGCCCGGTTGTGTCAAGCTGCCGCCGCCATCGACCGCGCCTTCGAGGAAATGGAACGCGGTTGCGAGCTGACCGATCAGCGGGAGGCGCTGAAGCAGATCCGTACAGCCAACCCGGAAACGCTCTACTGGCAGGCCAAACTGGAAGTGACCGAAGCGCTCTGCCAGGATGAATCCCCGGAAGATTCCGAGGGGTTCAAACGGGCAGAGCAGATCTATGCGGATTTCCTGGAGGCGCTGGCGGCTGAGCCGGCCGCCTTCGCCGTGCGCCGCGACCAGCTTGAAGATGCCTGCGAATTTACATTCTGCGGCGCGCCCACCTGCGCCCAGACCGTGGTATGCGCGGCGGGCGCACCCTAGCTGGCCCACTAACACTTGGTACAGACCTGGCGGGAGTTGAGCGTCATATTGCAGTTGCCCTGCCATTCGACCGCCAGATCGAGGTCGAGCAGCGCGTCCAGCACGGCCCGATGCAGTGCCGCGCCTTGCAGTGAAATGCCTTTCCGCGCCGCTTTGTCGAGGGTCTGCGCCTGCACCCAATCGAACACATCCCGGAAGGACCCGCTGGCGGGCGGGGCCGGCAGTACGAACATATCGGCAGGGGCAGGGTCGGTCTGTACTTCGATCCGATCCAGGGACAGTTCATTCTCTACCTCACCCGCGCTCAGCGTCTGAACCCATTCCGAGCAGTCGAAGAACTGCCCCATCGCTCTGGGGGTGAGCTTGCGGCTGGACAGCCCCCACGGGAAGTTCAGGATCGTCCGCACCACGTTCGGGATCGTCTCCATGATGCGGACAATGCCCACGTCCTGAATCGTGTAGTGATTGCTCAGGAGGTTGGTGATCGTGTTCCAGCGGCCTTGCAGGCCGGCGATCTCGACTTCCAGCGCGGCGCTGCTGCCCTGACTGGTGCTGGGCTGGCCGGAAACCCACTTGAGTGTCTCCAGGGCAATCAGCGGGCGGATGAGCGGCGAGGGATGCTCGGCGAAATCGCCTTTGCCTGTGGGGGTCTCCAACATCCTGCCCGGCAGGAATTGCAGCGCCGTCTGCTGCGCGGACTGGGCATAACTGACCCCGGCCATCAGCGTCCCGGCAATGTCCGCGAAGGTTTCCTCCAGCCAGAAGCTCCAGACTTCAAACAGCTTCGACTCGATCAGGAACTGCTCGTAGCGGTCACGGGTGGGAGCCAGCGTTTGCAGCAGGGCATTCCGCAGCCGCTTGTGAACCGGTTCGTACTCGTCGAACTCCAGCGAGTTCCAGTAGATGTGGTGTCCGAGTTCGTGTGCCAGAGCGTGCCACTGGTTGACTTCCGGATCATGGAACTGGATTGGGAAGGAAATCAACGCATGTGGCGTGAAAAGAAAGCGGCTGATGGCAAAGAGCTTCTCGAAATAGACCACCGGAACCTGCGTATAGCGATCCCCATGAAAACGCCTGTAGTAGGTCTGCGCCTGTTTTTCAGCAGCATCCAGTTTGTTCTTATAGAACTCGACCTGCCGCTGTTCATAGGCGCGGCTGATATTGGCCCATTCCTCCTGAATACGCGACATCGCCGTACTCATCCGGTTGTGGCGGTCTTCCGCTCCAACCAGGTCGATATAAGCCAGGTAGTCTCTGGTGAAGGTCTGCATTGACTCGACCAACAACTGGAGTTGGGGGTGATCGCTGTGCAGGCTTGCCCCCAATTTCTGGATGGCGCCTACGCGCAGCCCAATCTGATCCGGCAGACTCTCGAAGGTGGACCGGATAACCATGCTTTCCCGTACTCCCCTGTTTGCATCGGAGCAAGGCTGATGGCGGCCCCGATAATGTGGATTGTAACGGGTTTAACGGGCAGTGTCTTCAAGCACCTCGGAGCCAAGTCCGGGCCAGGCGATCCCCAGGCTACGGCCAGCCCCATACCCAGACGCCCGTCATGACGCAGCTTGGGTTCATGCTCACGCCGAAGAAGGTCTCGTCTTCGGTCAGGCGCGGCAGCCGCAGATTCTCGCCCTCGATGATGGATTCGCCGTCCACGAACACGGTCAGTTCCCCATCTACCAGCACAGCGATCAGGCGGTGCGGCGTGAAAATATCCACCGAGGTTTTCTGTTCCAGGATCAGATCGCCGCGCGGCGGTGGATCGTCGTTATCGTACAGCACCACCTGGCTGTCCGCGTCCCAACCGATGAACAGCCCCGGCCCATCCGTGCCGCGGCCGTCTGGCTCGACGCGCGTCAGCAGCCCGCAGTAGGGCGGCACACCCTCGAAGGGGCGGAAGCTGATATCCGCCGCCACTACAAAATCCGTGCCCGTGTAGCGAGCATTCTCGAACAGTTCAAACAGTCCCTCGGAGCCGGATGCCAGGAAATCTTCCGAGATCAGCAGTTCGCCGCCGGAAGGGATGATTTCCTCGCCACGCAGGCCGTCTATGATCTCCGCGGCCTCGCGGTTTTCACGCACGGCCGGCTCGGCCGGCTCGAAGGAACCGAATTCAAAAGTCGAAACCAGCAGGAAGACCTGCCCATCCAGCATCCGGCCGGTCACATTGCTGCTGCCAACGAGCATGACCACGAACGAGTCGTCCAGTTCGATCACCAGCAGATAGCCATCGGCCAGATCGCGCTCGCGCAACCAGGATTGGGTCAGGTTCGCCCGCAGCCCGCTGACCGGCGCGATATCTTCGAGAGGCGACTCAATCGGCTCCGGGTCGTCTACTTCCAGGCCACCCGAAGTGCGTAGCAGGTTGTCGAGCAGTTCATCGGCGCTGTCCACCCGCGCCGTCAGGACATTCGACGCTTCCAGTTGCGAAGGCAGCAGGATGACCATCTCGATGCCATCGACCAGGATGTTGTTGCCAGTGGAGGCGACCATGATGAGACCCGCTCCATCCTCATCGACCTCCCAGTAATCGGGATAGTCCATTTTGAAGCTCCCATCCTGGGAAACATAGGTCAGCACGCCATCGTCCTGCGCCCGCGCTGCCCCCACCATCAAACCGCACAGCAGAATCAAAACCAATCCGGTCAGGCCGCGTTTCATCGTCGGTTCCTTTTGACTCTTTCGGTCGGATAGACTCCATCATAGCAGCGGTTTGATCGCCGTAGGGGGAAAGGTTGGCAGGGAGAGGCTGAGCGCGGGCAGAGGGTAGCTGCGCCTCGGACAGCGAGACTGTATCGCCGGAGCCAAAGTCGATCTGTTCCGTAGACCTCGGCCAATCCCATACGGGGTTTAGCGGGCAGTATCTTCAAACACCTCGGCGACGGTCATCTGAAAGCCCGGCAGCACATCCCCCCCGTCGAGTGTCTCGCCTTCAAACACGATGCGTTCTGTATCCGGGGTATAGACTTCGACGAAACGCTGTTCGGGGACAACCAACCAGACCAACCGCGTCCCATGCGCCAGATAGTAACGGGCTTTGGCGCGCATTTCTTTGAGGCCGTCATCCGGCGATTTGACCTCGACGGCCAGATCGGGCATCCGTGGCACACTGCCGCGTTCGACAGCAGGGTCGGCTCCCGCCAGATAGGATACATCGGGGATGCGGACGTTACGGCGGTCATCCGGCGCTTGATAGCGGACTTCCATGACGACCCTGCCCGACCGTTTGTCCCGCACCCACTTCCAGAGATGGCCGTAGATATTGCCCGCGGCCATGCCGTGCTTCTGCGTGGGCACTTTTTCGACAATCTCCCCTTCGATGAGTTCGAGCAGCCGATCCCGATTCTGGGGTTGGTCGGCGATGGTCTCGAACTCGGCGGCGGTGTAGAGCAGTTTGCGGGCTTCCATAGCCACTCTTTCGTCGGTCTGCTTCTGCCCTGATTGTAGCGCGAGAGGCCGTCCTCAGCCCTCAGCGGCGGCAGTGTATTCCTTCGCGCACTTTTCCAGGATGCGCTGGGCATCGCGCACGTTGATGCGCGGAGCCACATCCCGGTAGAAGCGGGCGGCCGTCTGCGCGACGGTCTTCTGCGCCGCCGCCGAGGTATCGCTCAGGTCGAGCGCGTAATCGGCCTCGTTCAGGCCGTCGATGGCTTCCAGCGTGATTTCCAGCACATATTCCCGGCGGGCACGTTCCAGCTTGACGCGGCGTTTGTCAGCCGCGCTGGACTGCTCCGCGCTGCCCGCCCGTTTGTAGTAATCGGTAAGCTGCGTTTCAAGCTGGATGGCATAGGTCAGGATCGCGCCGAAGGTGTTCAGGGAGGTCATGGTCTCGATTCCAGGGCTTGGTGTACGGATAAAGTGCCCCCATTATAGCCGATGGAGGCCGCGCGTCAGCCCTTGAGTTTGCGTTCTTCCCGGTAGCGTCTCACCAGGGGCGGGGCATCCTCGACGTGCGCTTCTGGAACGGGCAGCGGGATCGGATGCAGATAGCTCCCGGATGAGGCCCGACCGAGGTTGTGCTTGGTATAGAACGTCAGCAAGCGGCCTTTCTGCGTGAGCCTGACATCCCCCAGGTCGCGCAGGCTGGTGTGCCCATCGACTTCGTGATAGAAGCCGTAGGGGCCGAAGCAGATCCACGGAGCCATTGCCTGCTCGGAGCGTTCCAGCCGGCGCTGCCACTTCCGGCGTTCCCGTCCTGCGCCGACCACCGACAGCAGAAACGACAGCACCGTGAAGAACACCGCCAGTACGATGATGAAGACGCGGGCGCGGGGTTCGATCTGCTCGCCGCCGATCACCACCGGCAGCAGGGCGCAGCCGCCGATAATCAGGCTGGCGACCGCGCCGATCACCGGGACGAAGCGCTGGAACCGCATGGTGCGCTCGTATTCCGAGCGGCGCTTGGCAACTTCTTCCTTCCACCCCTCCGGCGACCAGCGCCACTGCGACCAGCCCGCCCCCTCGAACAGGGATTGAGCATCGGCACGTTCCCGGCGGACTTTACGGCGGTCGTTCCATCCGGTGATGAGGATCAGCAGCAGCCAGAAGCTCCCCAGAAAGGCGAACAGCGCCAGCAACTCCTGCGCCCCGCCGCCCATAAACAGCACCCCGGCCACGGCGATGCCCATGATCGTGCCCGCCGCGCCCATCGCCGCGTAGAATTGGTGGAAGTTGGATTGGATGCGGATGGGTTCCGGCGCGGTGTTGAACATGGGTCATCATGCTCCAGTTGAATGCCCCGACTGCCGCGCGAAGTTCCGCAGGATCATCGCACTGTAGGGGCGCAGGCCGTGACGGGCATAGAAGGGCTGCATATCGGGATCGCAGACCACATCGACGATGTAGAAGTCTTTCAACTGGTCGAGCATCCGCCGCACCAGTTCGCCGCCGATGCCCCGGCCTTGATACGCCGGCAGCACTTCCAGCAGCGGGATATAGGCCGACAGCACGCCGTCGCTGATGGCCGTGATGAAGCCGACCACCTGTCCATCGTCCCAGGCCAGCACCACATGGCTGCTGCCCTGGAGCAGACGCAGGTGCGTCTCCGGCGACGGTGGATTCGGCCAGCCAACAAAGAAGCCGCCCCGCAGATGATCGGCGCTGAGCGAGTCGAGTGTGAAGGTGTAGGTCGTCATAGGCAGGATTATAACTGGAACGACGTGGACGGCCAGCGCATTGATGCATAGCCCGCCGCTGCCGTTGACAGGCGAGTCCCCTGTCCTTATTCGATCTGGCTTATGGGTCTATACTGGATGTGGCATTCACCCGATACGGAAAACACGGGATTCAATCACCATGCCGATCCTCACGCTCGAACCGACCCGCGCCAACCTGATTGGCTGCTTCTCGCGCGATCATCAGCCCATTGCAACCATCGACCCCGGTGATACGGTACGCTACCGGACATTGGATGCCGCGTGGGGCATAGAACCTCTCCTCACGTTCGATCCGCCGCGCCGGAAATTTGAACCCCGCGATCCAGAGGCCGACTCTGGGCACTGTCTGATCGGGCCAATTGCGATCCGAGGTGCGCGACCAGGGATGACCTTAGCCGTTGAGATCGGCGCGATCATCCCCGGCAGCTATGGCTTCTGCCTGTCCGGTGGCTGGGATCATCCGGTCAACCGTTACTTCAACATCGTCGAAGGCGGCGAGTATATTCACACCTGGACGCTCGATCCGGTTGCCCTGACCGTTCGCAATCAACATGGTCACACCGTAACGCTGAAGCCCTTTATGGGCGTGATGGGGGTTGCTCCACCAGAACCCGGTAATCACGAGACACCGCCGCCGCGCCGCTGGGGCGGCAACCTGGATTGCAAGGCGCTCACGACCGGCTCGACCCTCTACCTGCCGGTGGGGGTGGAAGGAGCGCTTTTCTATGTGGGCGATGGTCATGCGGCGCAAGGTGATGGTGAAGTCAGCGTGACGGCCATCGAGTGCCCAATGGAGCGCGTCGAACTGACCTTCCATCTGCGCGAGGACATGCCGCTGGAGCGTCCCCGTGCCTGTACCCCCCAGGGCTGGATCACCTTCGGATTGCACGAAGACCTCAATCAGGCCACTTATCAGGCGCTGGAGGATATGCTGGCGCTGATGCAGTCGCTCTACCGGATCGATCTCCGCAATGCGCTGGCGCTGGCGAGCCTGACGGTTGACCTGCATATCACCCAGATTGTGAATGGGGTGCGCGGGGTTCACGCCATCCTGCCGCATGGAGCCGTGCGCTGAGTCGCGTGTGGGTCAAGACGCCGCATTCTCATCGAAGCTGAGAATTTCGGCCAGACCCGCCAATCCTCGGTGGTCAGCACATATACGTAAGTGCCTCGTCCGGCAAATAACCGAATGAAGAGAGAAGTCTCTTGTAGGGGCGCAGCGTGCTGCGCCGACGGTTGGGGATTTGCCGGATAAAGCAGTAAGTGCGCTTGTGAAAATTGTCCAAAACAGGCCAATCACATCCCACTGAGGCAAGTTTTTCGTATTTGACCCCTATTGACCCTTTATAATCCCAAAGAAACCTCTAAAATATCCCTGGATTGGTCATATTTCCCAAACAGGAGGTGCAGCGACTCCGACGGCCACCCTCGGCAGCGAATTGTCAAGCGTCGGCGCGGAATGCTACAATATCCAGAGTGGAACGGCTGGTGCTTTGCTCTGGCGTTCTGCATAGGCGGGCGCAAGGATGCCATCCTAGACTCTAGGCGATCCTGCGTGCTGAACGGACTGGAAACGAGGCTGAATGCCCACGCGCGACACGACCGAGACGAGAACCGTCACGCTGGTGGACATCCCACTGGTCAAGCGGCTCAGCGAGAGCGGTACTGTCCTGGACAGCGAATTGTGTTTCACCCATGATGCCACCGGTTCACAGAGTGCCGGTTTGATTACACTCCTGCTGCCTTATCGCGGGGTGTATACGCTGGTCACGCGGGCGGATAAGCGCCATGTCGTCGGCCAGTTCCGCCAGCATGAAGACCAGCCCTGCGCCCGGATCACCTATCTCGCTCCGGCGCTGGAAGACGGCGAAGATGATACGCCCTGGCTGCATATGCTGGACGCGATGGCGGGCGAGGCCGGGCGGCGCGGCGCGCACATGCTGACCGCAGAGGTCGAAGAAACCGCCGCGCTCTTCAAGACGCTGCGGACGGCCAGCTACGCCATCTACGCCCGCCAGGAAATCTGGCAGCGGCTTCCGGGTGAACGCATCGGGCGCTCGGCGCGGGAACTGGAACTGACTACTACCAACGAGGCCGACCTGCACGGCATTCACCTGCTGTATGGCAACATCGTTCCCAAGCTGGTGCAGCCTATCACCGAACTCCCGCGCGAGAACGAAGGCTTTGTCTACCGCAAGGACGAGCGGGTGGAAGGGC
>JAEUQZ010000214.1 GCA_016788965.1 Anaerolineae bacterium
ACTTCAGCATCATGCAGGAAGGCGATCAGGTCTTCATCACTGACCTGGAATCGGCTAACGGGACGTTCGTGGACAGCGAGCGGCTCAAGCCCAACGAGCCGCATCCGCTGTACGGCGGCGAAGAAATCCAGGTCGGGCATCTCCGCATTCAGTACCATCACCTGGACGAGCAGCCTACCCAACCGATGAAGCCGCTGGATGAGACGACGCAGCGGCTGGAAGTGGCGTCGCCGGAATTCCGGGTGGATGTGATCGCCCCGGCACAGCCCTTCTCGCCCGGCGCACAGATGTCGGCGGAGATTTCCGTCACCAATACGGCCAGCAGCACCCAGCGCTTCCGGCTGGATGTGGGCGGGATGCCGCCGGAATGGGTACGGCTAGCCCCGGCTGATCTGACGCTGGCTCCGAACGAGAGCGGTCAGACGTTGATCCTGTTCCGTCCTGTGCGGCGGAGCGACAGCCGCCCCGGTGATTATCCGGTGACGGTGCGGGTGGCGCTGCTGGAACAACCGGAAGTCTACCTGGACGCGACGATGCTGGTGCAAATCCTGCCCTACAAGGGATTCGGGATGGCGCTGGAACAGGCGCAAATCCAGACCGGGCAGCGCTTCCGGCTGCATCTGCACAACCAGGGGAGCGGGCCGCTGCCAGTGACGATCACCGGGTTCGACAAGGCGCAGGCGCTGCGCTACAGCATCCAGCCGCCGCGGGTGACGCTGGCAGCCGGGCAGCGGCTGGTCGTCCAGGGGGAGATCACGCCGCAGCGTCCGTCGTTATTCGGCAAAGTCAAGGAACACAGCTTCGACCTCCAGGTGCGATCCGGTGACGCGGCGCGGTTTTTGGCGGCGGCACGGGGGCAGTTCCTGGAAAAGCCGCTGCTGCCCAACTGGGCGCCGGTGGCCGCAGCCGGAGTGGGTCTGCTGACGCTGGCAGTGATCGTGCTGGCGCTGGCAGTGCTGCTGCAACCGCCCCGTCCGCCGCAGATCGCGTTCTTCGGGGTGAACAGCACGCTGATCCCGCGCGGGCAGCCGCTGACGATCAACTGGGCGGCGACGGATGTCAGCCAGATGAGCTTGCAGATCAACGGGACGCTGGCGGCTGAACGGTTCGGCGTGGAACCGGCCAGCCTGAATGTGGATACCAGCGGACTCAGCGGCGAGGTGCGGTTGGGGCTGATCGGCTACAACGGCAGCCTGGAGACGACGGCGGAGCAGACAGTGCGCGTGTTTGAACCCATCGGGGCGGCGGTCATCAGCGTCGCGCCGGATCCGCCGCTGAGGTATGTGCTGCAAACGCTGACCATCAGTTGGACGGTTCCCGGGGCGACCTCGGTGCGCTATACGCTGGAGGGATTGGGCGGCAGCATCGAGCAGGCACAGGGGCAAATCTTCTCCGGCCCCAGCCAGACGATCACCGTGCAGGGTTTCCCACAGCAGGCGCTGCGGCTGACGCTGCTGGTGGCGGATGAACTGGCGACGCCGCAGACGATCATTCAGGATATCGTGCTGCTGGATGCACAATGCACGGCGCGCGACCGGGCGGTGACACTGTACGCCGGGCCAGACACGCGCTATCAGGTGGTCGGGACGGCGCAGCCGGGCAGCGCGGTGATTGTGGATGGGCAGGACAGCAGCGGGAACTGGCTGCGCGTGCAGCTTCAGCCAGGGCTATACGGCTGGGGGTTGATCGAGCAGTTCACCTGCCCGCCGACCTTCAAGCCGGCCGATTTGCAGAAGCGGCTGGATGTGCCGCCGACGCCGACGCTGATTCCGCCGACGGCGACGCACACGCCGACAGCGCTGCCCGCGCCTGTTCGCCCGGCGACGACGGGAACGCCCGTGCTGACGCTCACGCCAGGGGGGCAGACGATCCAACCGCAGGCGGCTCCGACGGCGACAGCGGCGGGGTAAAGCTTACATTGTGAGTCGAGTTCCAGTATACTGAGTCGTATGAGTAGTTTGCCCCTGGCGCTGCGCGCCCCTGACCCCCGCATTGCCACCCGCCCGGTGAAGATTTCCGATACCGAGAGCCTGCGCGTTCACTGCTGGCCGAACCGGAAGTTCATGGCGGTGTACAGCGTGGTATCGCGGGCGGCACGCAGCACGGCTCAGGAGCGCGGGTTGGGATTGGTCATCACCAGCGCCGAGGGATTGGCGATTGGGTTCGGGCAGTATTCGGTCTGGCCGGCCTGCGCGGAGATCAGCGATCTGGTGGTTTCAGAAAGTCACCGGGGACAAGGTCTGGGCACGACACTGATCCAGGCGCTGCTGCAACATGCCCTCCAGCGCGGAATCACCACGTTCGAGATCGGGGTGGCGCTGGATAATCCGCGGGCCGCGGCGCTCTACCGGCGGCTGGGATTCGCGGACAGCCACACGGTGCTGCTGCATCTGGATCGGGGGCCAGAACGGGTGCAGTTTCTACGGCTGAGCGCCGAAGCGCCGGCGGCTCGGACGTGAGCGACGGTCAGCGTTCGACGTAGCGGGTTTTTTCCACTTTGACGACCTGCGGCGCGGTCGAAGTGTACACGCGGGTTCCGCAGTGGGCACAGACCTTCTCGCTGCCTTCCCAATGCCAGAGCGCGGGGGTGCGGCGGCAGTAACGGCAGGTATCCTGCTGGCTGTCTTCGTAATGCTTCGATGAGTGCCGATCTGTCATCATGGTGCTGAACTTCCCCTGCTTCGACAACGACCGTTATCCTGACGTTATGCTTTTGCTCCTAACGTCCTCCTAAAGATATAGCAATAACAGGTTATCCTCTATAGCGATTCTGGTTAAGAATCGAGCGTATTCGGCTGGACTGGATGGCTAAGGGCATGGCATGGTGACGATAGAACGGGCGCTGCGAGAGGCGCGACAGCGGATCGGAACAGCATCCGAGTCGGCCGGCCTGGATGCCCAGGTGCTGCTGGCAGCGGTGTTGGGGATCGACCGGGCGGCGGTGCTGGCGCATGGCGAGCGCGTCCTGACGGATGAGGAAGCGAGGCGCTACACGACACTGGTGGAACGCTGTGCCCAGGGGGAGCCGCTGGCGTATCTGCTGGGGGAGCGGGCGTTTTATGACCGCAGCTTTCAGGTCAGCGCGGATGTGCTGATCCCGCGCCCGGAGACGGAAGATTTGCTGGCGGCCGCGCTGGAATTCGCGCGGGGACGGGCTGGGCTGACGGCCGTCGATGTGGGGACGGGCAGCGGCATCCTGGCGGTGACGCTGGCGGCACATGTGCCGCAAGCGGCCGTCTTTGCCACGGACATCAGTCCGGCGGCGCTGGCCGTGGCGCGGCAGAACGCGAGCCGGCAAGCGGTTGAAGTCACCTTCATGGAAGGCGATCTGCTGCTGCCGATCATCGAGCGCGGCCTCCAGGTCGATCTGATCCTGGCGAATCTGCCGTATATCCCCTCAGGCGAGGTGGATCGATTGGCGGTCAGCCGCTATGAGCCGAGGCTGGCGCTGGACGGCGGGCCGGACGGGCTGGCGCTGATCCGGCGGCTGCTGGATCAGGCGCGGCAGTGCTGGCGGCAGAATGGGCTGATCCTGCTGGAAATCGGCCACGATCAGGGGGCGGCGGTGGTGCGGCTGGGGCGTGAGCATTTCCCGGCGGCCCAGGTCTGGCTGCGGCAGGATTTGGGCGGGTTGGATCGGCTGGTGGGCATTGCCGGAAATTGATGCCGCCAGTATCTTCGCGAAGATACTGGCGGCATACCGTTGGGGGAGTCGGGGATTTGCTACGTTGTGGTCTGCAATGTCACCGATCTAGTTTTAATGTACACCCATTTCGTGGAAAAAGAATTAAGGTTCTGCCTATTGACAGAATTTCCTCAATTAAACTCCCCGTTCAGGCGAGACGGCGGCGGGCTTCATACTGCACCATGTTGATGATGCCCATCAAGCCCTGGCCTTTGCCCATCGAGATTTCTTTGCCGAACAGCGCGAAGACGATACTCGTCTCCAGCGCGGCGACCTGATCGAGCGGCTGACCGGAGCAGGTTTCTTCCAGGATGACGCTGATCGCCATCGCCGAGAGGCCCTGGGGGTTGAGGACATCGAAGTAGAACTTGAGCGTGCCGTCGGGATTCTCGCGCGACCAGACGAAAGCATCGGACTCGCAGGCGGGGACGCGGTGGGATTCATCGTAGGGTTTGGTGGCGATCTCCGGGGGGACGCGCACCGTCGGGAAGCGGTCGGCGATTTCAATGAGGTATTCAGCACGTTCATTGCGGTCGGTGATCTGCGAGAAGTCCTCGACGATTTCGGCCAGTTTCGCGGGATAGTGGCTCATGACAGGTTCCGGGTTGAGTTATGGATCATTCGTGAATGTTGTGTTTGGAATTCATCCGTAAACGCGACCGGGCTGCCGGAGACTAAAGTCATCCGGCTATTGGGTTCCGGCGGGAAGCGCACTAAAGGCGCTCTGACCCGCCGGGTTTCCACTGCAATACAGTCACAACGAGTTTACGGATAGACTCCTGGCAAGTCATTCTGGCGTAGAGGAACTCAGGAACGCCCCTCTACGACGCCTGGATCAGACGTTCTTCTCGATGGGCACGCCGACGGAGTTGCCCCACTCCGTCCAGCTTCCATCGTAATTGCGGACGTTCTTGTAGCCCAGCAGGTAGGTCAGGACGAACCAGGTATGGCTGCTGCGTTCACCGATGCGGCAGTAGGCCACGACGTTATCGCTGGGCTTGAGGCCTTGCTCCTGCTCGTAGATGGCGCGGAGCTGGTCGGCGGTCTTGAATGTGCCATCTTCGACGTTGATGGCGCGCGCCCAGGGCACGCTCTTCGCGCCGGGGATGTGGCCGCCGCGCAGAGCGCCTTCCTGCGGATAGTTGGGCATGTGGAGCAGTTTGCCGCTGTATTCATCTGGGCTGCGGACATCGACCAGCGGCAGACCGGCGCGGACGTGCTGCAACACCTGGTCGCGGAAGGCGCGGATGGTGGCGTCGTCGCGCTCCGGGGCGGTGTAGGTCGTCGTCGGGTACTTGGGCACTTCGCGGGTCAGTTCGCGGCCTTCTTTTTCCCACTTCAGGCGGCCGCCATCGACGATCCTGGCCTGGGTGTGGCCGAACAACTGGAAAACCCAGAAGGCATAGGTCGCCCACCAGTTGTTCTTGTCGCCGTAGAAGACGACGGTGGTGTCGTTGGTGACGCCGATGCGCGACAACAGTTTCTCGAAGCCGGCGCGGTCGAGATAATCGCGGCGCACCGGATCGTTGAGGTCGGTCGTCCAATCGACCTGCACCGCGCCGGGGATGTGTCCCGACGGGTAGAGCAGCGGGTCTTCGTTGGATTCGACGATGCGGATGCTGGGGTCGTTCAGGTGGGCGGCCAGCCACTCGGTGGAAACCAGCACATCCGTGTTAACGTAGCCCCGGCTCGAAATGTCAGTCATGGTAGTCCTCCTGCTGAATTTTGCAGATGAGTATCATCAATATAGCGGTCGGGCGAGAGCGCGGCAATACAGAGTTTGATGAGCGTTGGATGGCGAATTCCTTTCGTGAGCATGACGGTCAGTCCGTACCCTCCCCAGACAAACAAAAAGCCGACCTGTGCAGGCCGGCTGATGTGGCTGTCGATGGGCGCGGTGGTCGCCTTATCGAGCAGTGATCCTCCTCCCCGTCACAGACGCGGTGGCAAAGATGGCACAACAGGCCATACAACAACAGGCGCGTGAGGAGAGGTGAAAGCTGCTCATGCGGCACACTATAGCCTGCACGGGCAGGGTTGTCAACGACCAGATCGGGAGGGATACTCGATGCCGAAAGAGGTTCACCATGAGTACACCGAACACATCCCAACCGCTGGCTGACCGCATCCGTCCGAAGACGCTCGACCAGTTCATCGGGCAGAAGCACCTGGTCGGGACGGGCAAGCCGCTGGCGCTGGCGATCCAGCAGAACCGCATCTACTCGATGATCTTCTGGGGGCCGCCGGGGGTGGGTAAAACCACGCTGGCGCGGATCATCGCCAGCCAGACCAACCGCCCCTACTTTGAACTCTCGGCGGTTTCCGCCGGGAAAGCTGAGATTCGCGCGATTGTCGAGCAGATGCAGGCCGAGACGCGGCGCGATCTGTTCACCGCCGAGGACGAGACCAAAGCGCACGGCAGCGCCGTCCTGTTCCTGGATGAAATCCACCGCTTCAACAAGGCGCAGCAGGATTTCCTGCTGCCGTATGTCGAGGACGGGACGCTGGTGCTGATCGGCGCGACGACGGAGAATCCCAGCTTCGAGGTCAACTCGGCGCTGCTGTCGCGGTCGCGGGTGTTCGTGCTGGAGGCGCTGACCGCCGAGGAGACGGCCGAGATCATCCGGCAGGGGGCAGACGAACTGGGCGTGACGGTCGAGGATGACGCTGTGGATTTCCTGGCGCAGTTTGCCAACGGCGACGCCCGGCAGGCGCTCAATCTGCTGGAAGTGACGGTGGAACTGTATGCCCAGCAGGGCGGGACGGTGCGGCTGGACTTCCTCAAGAACGCGCTGCAATCCAAGTTCCTGCGCTACGACAAAGCCTCCGAAGAACACTACAACACGGTCAGCGCCTACATCAAATCGATGCGGGCCAGCAACGTCGATGCGGCGCTGTATTATCTGGCGCGGATGGTGAACGCGGGCGAAGACCCCAAGTTCATCGCGCGGCGGATGGTGATCTTCGCCAGCGAGGATATCGGCATGGCGCAGCCGACGGCGCTGGTGGTCGCCAACGAGGTCTTCCGGGCGGTGGAGACCATTGGACTGCCGGAGTGCCAGATCAATCTGGCGCACGGGACGGCGTATCTGGCGCTGGCTCCCAAAGACCGCACCTCATGCGATGGCTTCTTCGAGGCGCTGGAAGATGTGCAGAAGCACGGCAACCTGCCGATCCCATTGAACCTGCGGAACGCGCCGACGAAGCTGATGAAGGAATTGGGCTATAGCAAGGGCTACGAGATGTACTCGACCGACGATCTGCTGCCGGAGCAGCTCAAAGGGCGAAAATACTACCGGAAGTAGGGGCAAGAGGCATCTTGTGATCGGCGCGGGGCAGCGCGTATACTGGGTGCTGCCTTAATCATCCGATCAGGAGTCCCTACCTTGAAGCGAACTGTCCTCCTCCTGCCCATCCTGACGCTGAGCGCGGTGTTCATCGCCGCCTGCGGTGGCGCAACTGCGCCGGCTGCCACAACATCGCAATCAAACATGGTGGTTCAGTCCTCCGCCGTGACACCTGCCGCCGGCGCTCAGACGCCGGAGCAGTTGTGCGCGGCGGCGTCAGCCCCGGAACCGGCCTCGCGCAGCTTCTCCCAGGCCGAGCAGGTGCTGCAATCCGGCGTCGATTACCGGGCGATCTTCTGCACGGCGGCTGGGCCGGTGGTTATCGACCTGCTGGAACAACAAACGCCGAATACCGTCAACAACTTCGTCTTCCTGGCGCAGAAGGGTTACTACAACAATACGACCTTCCACCGCGTCATCGAGAGCTTCATGGTCCAGGGCGGCGATCCGACCGCGACGGGGACCGGCGGCCCGGGCTACAGCTTCGCTGATGAATTCGTCGGCGGGCTGAGCTTCGACGCGCCGGGCAAGCTGGCGATGGCGAATTCCGGCCCGAACACTAACGGCAGCCAGTTCTTCATCACGACCGTGCCGACACCGCACCTGAACCAACTTCACACCATCTTCGGGCTGGTCATTGAGGGACAGGCGAACGTCGAGAAGATCGAGCTGCGCGATCCAGCAGCGGCAGCCACGCCGGGCACGGCGCTCAACACGGTGCTGATCGTCACTGATCCATCCAGCGTGCAGATGGCGACCAAAGCACCGCCGACCGAGGCCGAAGTGAAAACGGCTTTCGACCGGATCAACCAGATCATCACCCCGGATGTGGCAAGCATCCTCAGCAACGCAACCACCTTCCAGACCGCCGACGAAGCCATCGCTGCCGCGCCGGAAGGGGCGCGGAGCCTGTGGAGCGGATTGTTCAGCAGCCACAATCTCCAGTACCGCGCTTCCAGCCAGATCAGCAACGCAAGCTGCGATCTGGCGCAGGTGCAGTTCATGGGAATGGGCTACACGCTGGATGCCTATGCCACGCCCTCGGATGCGGCAGCGGCGCTGGCTGACCCGGCGCTGGGGCAGGCTATCCTGCAGAGCGGCTTCAGCAGTTCGACGACTTCGGCCAACCTGCCCTACCCGATCTATACCGCGCAGGCGACGGTGTGCGATCAAGCGGCGGTGCGGGCGCTGACGACCTGGCAGCGGGGAACGTTCGTCGCGCTGATCGAGGTCACGCTGCCGGCATCCAGCAGCGGCGCGGCGGCGCTCGACCGGATTCTGACCGAGTTCGTCGCCCAGCAGGTGTACGAACCGTTCCTGTCGGATGTGTTGTTCAAGGATATTCGTTAAGCGGGTCATATGACCACGGTCACGCTGGAGCATGTCAGCAAGCAGTACACGGCGCTGGATGGGGTTGAAGGCCGCCCCATCCAGGCTGTGAAGGATGTCTCGCTCAAGCTCCAGTCCGGCGATGTGCT
>JAEUQZ010000215.1 GCA_016788965.1 Anaerolineae bacterium
GTGAGGCGCGGCGGCAAGGCGGTCACGAGAAGAAGGTTTGAGTAGGGTTAGAGATTGGCTCAGTGAGGAATGGCGGAGGGCTGCTCTGTATGTCCGCCACACTCTCCATAGTGATCTTGGCGGTTCAATCCGTATTGGATTCTAATCTTGGGGTGTGATGCTGCTTCATAGAAACCTGGCGGTTCAAGCGGGATTACCCTGCTCGGAATACCACCAACGTCTTGCCAAACGTGATGATGTCCCCGTCCCGCAGCGCCCGCCCGTTATCCGAGACGACCACATCGTTCACCAGCGTCCCGTTGGAACTCCCCAGGTCATAGACCACCCAGGTGTCATTGACCCGTTCCAGCCGGGCGTGCGGACGCGACACCGAAGGATCAGGCAGCGCGATCTCCCAATCGCCTTTGGAGGTCGCCCGTCCCACTTTCAATTCCTTCTTGAGCAGCGGGATCACCTGGCCTTCCTGCGACCCACTGCTGATGATGAGCTTGCCCTGCCCGGTATTGACCGTCGCCGTGATGATGCGACCGCTCAGCGTCGCGTTGCGCTCGTCTTCTTCGCTCACCGCCGCCGAAAACGTGATCGTCGGCACATACAGCCGGATTTGGTCGCCGGAGGCCAGCGGGAACGGCTGTATCAACTGCATATCGTTGACGAACGTCCCGTTGGCGCTGCCCAGATCGGTGATGATGAACACCCCGTCGCGGTAATTGATGACGGCGTGCTGCCTAGAGACGTGCTGCTCCGGGATGCAGATGTCGTTGCCCGCCTGCCGCCCGATGGTGGCCGTCGCCCCTTCGGTCAGCAGGAACTCCTGAATCTCTCCACTGGTCGGATGAGTCCAGGTCAGTTTGGCAAGTGCGAGGGGCGGATTGCTGCTCATAGGTTCAGCGCGGCGATCTTCAGGCTGGCTAATCGGATAGTGGCCTTACACTGTGAGTATAGCACAGGATACTGAGCGTCCGAATTGAAGTAGACCAATAAAGGTGCATTTCATCTGACGGGCAAGATCAACCCGCGCATCGGAAAGTGACCTTCGTCAGTGGCGCTCCTGCGCTGTTGACCTTACTATGAAACTATGTTTTTCGTCAGCAAAGACCTTCCAGCAAAGGAGGCGTTATGCCCAAGATCGTCACCATCGAGCGCCACATCCTCGAACAGCAGCAGCAGCACCCTGGCGCGACCGGCATCTTTACCAACATGCTCTACGACATCGCGCTGGCCTCCAAGATGATCGCCCGCGAAATCCGCCAGGCCGGATTAGCCGACATCCTCGGCAGCGCCGGAGAGGAAAATGTCTACGGCGAGCAGCAGCAGAAGCTCGATATCTTCGCCGACCAGATGATCTTCAAAATGAATGACCATACCGGTCGGCTCTGCGCCATGGCCTCCGAGGAACACGAAGACATCATCCACATCCCGCCGCACTTCGGCACCGGCAAATACGTCCTCCTCTACGACCCGCTCGATGGCTCCTCAAACATCGATGTCAACGTCTCCGTCGGCACGATCTTCGCCATCCACCGCAAAGTGACCACAGGCGAGCGCGGCACGCTCGAAGACCTGCTCCAGCCCGGACGCCGCCTGATCGCTGCCGGCTACGTCATCTACGGTTCCAGCACGATGATGGTCTACAGCGCCGGTCATGGTGTCCACGGCTTCACCCTTGACCCGACCCTGGGCGAATTCCTGCTCAGCCACGAGAACATCCGCGTCCCGCCCACCGCCCTGTATTACAGCGCCAACTCCGGTTACGAAAAGTATTGGACACCCGGCGTGCGTCGTTATGCCAAGTGGCTCCAGGGGATCGAGGGCGAGGGCGGCAAGCCCCTCGGCCAGCGTTACATCGGCTCGCTCGTTTCGGATTTCCACCGCAATCTGCTGCGCGGCGGCGTCTTCTTCTACCCCGGCGATCTGCAGAACCCCAAGAAACCTTATGGCAAACTGCGCCTGATGTTCGAAGCCCAGGCTATCGCTTTCCTTGCCGAACAGGCTGGCGGCTATGCCTCTGATGGGCTGGGCAGCGTTCTCGACATCCGTCCCCACTCCCTGCACCAGCGCATCCCCATCTTCGTCGGCAACCGGGATCTGGTCGAAAAAGCCGAACAGTACATCCGCGATTTCGATCAGGAATGGGTCAATGCCTATTTACCCTACCGCGAACAAACCCTCCAACCCGTCGGCTGAATCAAAAGGGCGAGCTTCTCCGCTCGCCCAACGTCTTCACCCACCTGATTCGGCTAATCCACGAACCGGTACTTAATCAGTGTCCATAGCGCGATGGGCGCATCCGTCCACTTGATCTTCTTGCCCTCGTTCCACTCGCGCCCATTATACGAGATCGGCACTTCGTAGATGCGGATTCCCTGCTTGAGGACTTTCGCCGTGATCTCCGGCTCGAATTCGAACCGCCGCGCGTGGATCACCAGATCGCGCACCACCTCGGCCCGGAACACCTTGTAGCAGGTCTCCATGTCGCTCAGGATCGCGTTGTACAGGATATTCGTGACCAGAGTCAGCGACCGGTTGGCGACCATATTCCAGAAGTTCATCGCCTTGCGTGGCCCGCCCAGGAATCGCGAGCCATACACCACGTTGGCAATCCCCTCTTCGATAGGCTTCAGCAGCACCGGGTACTCGCGCGGATCATACTCGAAGTCCGCATCCTGGATCAACAGCACCTCGCCGCTCGCCGCCGCGAACCCGGTGATGACCGCCGCGCCTTTCCCCTGGTTGCGCTCATGATACAGGATACGCAGCTTGGGCCGGTTTTCGGCCTCGATCTGGCTCAGCACCTCGCGCGTCCCGTCTGTCGAGCCGTCATCCACCACGATGATCTCGTTAGCCAGGCCCACCGTCTCAACCCGGTGAATGACCTCCTTGATCGAGTGTTTCTCGTTATAGCAGGGAATGACCACTGACAAGGTGAGCTGCTGACGGGTGAAATCATGAGCCTGTGAATACAACGACGTTCGCATCCGCCTGTGATCCTCTGAACTAACCAGCGGAAACCCACGCCTCGGCGCGGAAGTTCCTCGAAGAGGCATAAGCCTATCACACCCCTGGGTCTGGCGGAAAGGGTACACCAGCCCCCCTAGCGCATTTGTGCTAATATAGATACGTCCCTATCGCTATCCCTTGATCGAGGATGAGCTATGCCATTTATTGAAGCGCCCACCACCTTCTATCTTGGCCGCCGTTACGATCCCGCCACCCATAAGCTGGCCGATGATGTCGTCTACTACGACGCCCGCGATCTTGTCACCCACGCCATCGTCGTCGGCATGACCGGCAGCGGCAAGACCGGCCTGTGCATCACCATGCTGGAAGAAGCCATCCTCGATAACATCCCCGCCATCATCATCGATCCCAAAGGCGACATTACCAACCTGCTGCTGACCTTCCCCGACTTCAAGCCGGAGGACTTCCAGCCCTGGGTCAACATGGATGACGCCCGCCGCGCCGGCCTGGATGTCCCCACCTTCGCCGCCGATATCGCCAGCCGTTGGCGCGATGGCCTGCAAAGCTGGGGCGTCGTCCCGGATCGCCTCCGCTGGCTCAAGAGCATTGCCCGCTACAGCATCTATACCCCCGGCTCCGATGCCGGCCTGCCCGTCAGCATCCTGGCGTCCCTGGCTGCCCCGCGTGAAGGCTGGGCCGGCAACGAAGAAGCCAACCGCGAGAAGATCGCTGCCGTCGTCACCGCTTTGCTCGCCCTCATCGGCAAGAACGCCCAGCCCGTCAAAGACAAAGAACACGTCCTCATCTCCAACATCTTCGAGTACAACTGGCAGCGCGGCATCAGCCTCACCCTGGAAGACATCATCAACCAGGTGCAGCGCCCGCCTTTCGCCAAGCTCGGCGTCCTCGATGTCGATTCCTACATGTCGGAGAAAGTCCGCTACAAGCTGGCGATGGAACTCAACAACATCGTCGCCGCCCCCTCCTTCCAATCCTGGATTCAGGGCGAACCCCTCGATATCCAGAACCTCCTCTACCAGCCCAATGGCCGCGCTCGCGTCTCCATCTTCTATATCGCCCACCTCAACGAAGCCGAGCGCCAGTTCATCATCACCCTCCTGATGGAGAACATGCTCGGCTGGATGCGCCAGCAAAGCGGCACGACCAGCCTGCGATCAATCCTCTACATCGACGAGATGTTCGGCTACTTCCCGCCTTATCCCCTCAACCCGCCCACCAAAGAACCCATCCTCCGCCTGCTCAAGCAGGCCCGCGCCTTCGGCCTCGGCCTGATCCTGGCGACCCAGAATCCCGGTGACCTTGACTACAAAGGCCTGAGCAACGCCGGAACCTGGTTCATTGGACGGCTGCAATCCGAAAATGACAAACAGCGCGTCATGGCTGGGCTGGAATCTCTGGCGACCGCCGACAACAACCTCAACATGGCCGATGTCAACCGCCTCATCACCGACCTGGAACCGCGCGTCTTCCTGATGCACAACGTTCATGACACCGGCGGCCCGCTCCTCGTCCATTCCCGCTGGTGCATGAGCTACCTGCGCGGCCCCCTCACTCGCCAGCAGGTGGGCCTCCTCATGGCCGATCAGCGCCGTGAAGTGATCGCCCAGCTTAGCGCCCAGGGCTTGATGCACCCCTACGCCGGCGTCGGCGGGGGAGCCGCCCCCGGAACGCCGCCTCCACCCGCCTCCCTGCCGGGGATGCCCCCCGCGCCCCCGGAATTCACCGCCCAGGCCGCCGCTGCGCCCACCGGCTACACCCAGCCCGTCGTCCCCCCCGGCGCATCCCAGACCATCGCCCGCGCCGCCCAGGTCATTCCGGGATTCACCTCGGCGCAGCCGCCCGTGCCCTCATCCATCCAGCAAATGTTCCTGCCCGCTTCCGTCACGCCTGACCAGGCTCTCGGCTACTACCAGCAGCAGATGCGGATCGCTATCAGCGGCGTCGGTCGCCAGATGCTCGCCTACCGCCCCGTCCTCCTGGGGCAGACCTCCGTCCGCTACCAGGATCGCAAGTCTCAGTTGTTCACCACCCGCACCTACGCCTTCCACGTCCCTGATGTGGATCGCACCGGCCTCGTCCGCTGGGAAGACCATCAGGTTTCGCCCGTCGATCCCCGCGCGGTATCCACCACGCCCTTCGGACAGGCCATCTTCGGTGAACTCCCGCCCGGCCTGAGCGACGGCAAGCGCGTCACCGCCCTGCGCGGCGAACTCGTCGATATGCTCTACAACACCGCCCGCCTGCAAATCCCCTTCAATCCCACCCTGGGACTCTACGGCAATCCCGACGCTCAGGAGAGCGAATTCCGCGCCCAGCTTCAGCAGGCCGCCCGTGAACGCCGCGACGCCGAAGCCGATACCATCGCCGCCAAGTATGAAAAACAGATGGACGCTGTGGAAGAGAAGCTTCGCCGCGAAGAGCGTGAACTCGGCGCCCAGCGCAAAGAAGTCGCCGACCTCAAGCGTGAGGAGTTCTTCACCCGTGGCGAGGCCCTGCTCAGCCTCTTCAAAGGCCGCACCACCTATACCCTCTCCCGCTCCAGCCGCGTGACCCGCTACCGCCGTCAGGCTGGCGAGCAGCTTACCGAAAGTGAGCAGCAGATCGTCGATCTGGAAACGCAGCTCCAGGATTTACAGCAGCGTTTCCAGCAGGACATCCAGGTCTCCACCGACAAATGGGCCAAGGTCGCCGTCGAGGTGCAGCCGCACGTCATCACCCCGCTCAAGAAAGACATTCAGGTTGAACTCTTCGGCATCGGCTGGATTCCCTACTACTACGTCGAACTCAACGGCCAGCCCCTCCTCCTCCACGCCTTCTATTAAACTCGTTCAAGTAACGAACGGCCCGCTGATATTGCCCTCTCCCAGATGCCTGTCTTCGCACTGGGAGAGGACATGCTAGCATTGCCTTGACTCTAAAATACTATATCTGGATCAGATATTTAATTCGTGGAGTTTGGCTAGTCAGCTTTGACTTGTCCCGACCCTGATTACTTTAGATTCCAAATCACTTTTCCACATCGGCATCGCAGGCTTTCAGGATTATGTGGATTGTCTACATGGATCATATCGTTACATTGTTCGCAGGTGTATAACACACTCAACTCCCTGATGTTTTCGATGACAGATTGGATTTCGCTCATGCTCAAGCTCTCATATGCAGGATTATCGTGTACCGTCGAATTGATGACCCATTCCTCTTCACGTAATTGATTTCGTAGTTTCTCAAATCTCTCGATTTGTCCCCGGAGTTCGGGGTAAAGTGAAGCGCGGTGAGTTTTCTCTGCAATCCTCATGGCTTGTCTAGAATGGTCTAACCATTTCTTGTTCGCGGGAGCCAGAAAGTCCGCTAAGCTATATCGTCCATCACTACGAAAAACGACGCTAGCCGCCAATTGATCACATGCTTCTCGGAAGAATGCCTCCGCCCATTTCCTGGTTTTCTGCATAGCAGAAACGGGGTCATTTCGACCTATGTCTTCAAATATCTTTGTCCAAGGATCTCGATAGTCAGATAGTGTTGGTCCTTCTCCAGGAGTCCAGTTCCACAATTCCTTGACGTCAGAGTTCTGTGAAATGACTCCTGTCGCTTTGAGAAATCGCGCCCAGACCTCGTCGTGTGTAGTAATGATAAACTGACGATCGGGAAACTCTTCTTTTAGTACCCTACAAAGCTCCTTACGATGTCCACTGTCAATTGACATAACCACGTCATCAAGAAGAGTCATTTGCATTGTTTTGCTGGTCACATGTTCTGACAAAGCAAGAAACAGACAAACCCCCATGCTATCTTGATGCCCTTCGCTGTGCAGTGCATGTGGTGGGTGGAGTCCTCTCTGATAGAAGTCGACTTTGAAATCTAAGCCTGCGTCATCTGGCACAAGTCTGGAGCTAAAGTTAGCCTCATCCGGGCCATGAAGACGCCTATAGAGTGCTTCAAAGCGTTCACTTACTTCTGAATACAGACGATCGAGGACATCATCCCGTGATTGGACAAACGCATCATACAGAACACTACTATGCTGCTTCGCTCGATCGGATCTCATCAAATCACTTTCCTTTTCCATAAGTGAAGCGAGAGATCTTTCGATCTGAACAAGACGGTCATAAGCAGTTTGCTCTGGAGTGGACAGTGGAAACTCCTTCGTCACGGCCTGCTCTAGTTGCACCAGCAGATGTTCCAGATCAAGTGGGATGAATAGGGCGTTATCACCTGGATTGATCTGCAAATACCGTCCCGGAAAAGCTTCTTCAAGTGTAGCCTTCAGTTGAACAAGATCATCGTGCCATCGTTTTAAGCGCTTTGCGATCGCGCCTTCAGATACCTGCTGTGCAATCCCAACTATTTTCAACAAGCTTGGAGCAGCGAAATCAATTATCTTCTTGATTTCATCTTTGAGGTGATCTATGTGATCCTTTATGCGTGCAGCACTTTCTGCGGACGAGAGTCGATCTTTCAACATTCTGCGAAGCTCACCAGGAGGAAAAGTCGTCTGACACAAGGGGCATTGATCTGCGCCCCCCAGAAGCTCAAGACCTTGCTCAACAAAATGCTGATTCTGTAGTTCATAGAATAGTTGTGGACTGGATTGAACACTTTCCAAGAGAACGACCAATTCTTGGCTTAAAGATGCTAACCGCTCCCTTGAGCTAACTTCACTTATTTGGCGTAAGTTACGCAGATCGTTCGTGAATATGCTTCGATTGATGAATTCTTTACTCTCGGACTTCCAACCCAGATCAAGTCCTCGAAGCACTTCTCGATTCTCGAGAAGTGCTATCGGATTGACCGATAGCACAGCACGTTGCTGATTAATGAAACTAAGCACTTCAGCATCAGACCAATCGCTCAACCCAATAATCGAGCCAATCTCTCCGCGAATCGTTTCGTATGCGCTTCGGGCACTTGCGTATTCCTTGTCAAGGTTATTTCTAACTGTTACAAGTGCTTTGCGAATGCTCTCAAGGTTAGATAGTCCGAGAAGGGCCTGAACTTGCTGTGCCCTGGTATTGGGCTGCGTGGAGATGAATTGAAGAATATTCCGGCGTGTCAATACATGATGTCCCTGTGATGCCAATTCTAGAATATGAGCCACTTCAGTCTGGTCTATGCCTTCACACTTCAGAGTATTTCTGTCATCTACTGTGCGCGTAAGCTCTATTTCTCGGCCATCACCTAGTTTTATAGTCGCATGAACAGAACTCTCGTTCGGAGTCTTGATAGCATCAACATGAATGCCATGACTGTTCAGCGTAATCTCTCCTGTACCCTCACCTGTCAAGCGAGTGATTTCACCTGTCAGTAGAAAATCAATCGCGTCAATGATCGAACTCTTTCCCGAACCGTTTGATCCCCATATGACAATGTTTCTTCCCTGCGGTTCTATGGAAAGGTCACGAATGCCGCGAATATTTCGGATGCTCAGAGTAAGCAATTTCATTAGACATTATTCGCAATAAGCGATAGGAGCGAAGATATCGAAAGTCGGGACAGGATGACGAAACTCAACACGCAAA
>JAEUQZ010000216.1 GCA_016788965.1 Anaerolineae bacterium
CCATCTCGGCCAGCGGCAGGCTCTCCCGGTAGGCGGCCAGCAGATCGCGCAGCTTATCGGGCATGAGGCGCAGGTCTTTGGCCTTCTTGATGAAGTTGGCGGCGATGCTCGTCACGGTATCGCCCCAGGCGTTCTGCGATTCGCGGTCGCCCTGGTAGTTGTCGGCAGCGTATTCGTAGTAGGCGTTGGGATGGTTCCGCACCCAGGAGATGGCGGCATCCTGGAGGATATCCTGGGATTCGCGCTCGTCGAGGATGGCGAAGCGGTCTTCCAGGCCGGCCAGGGCGGGACGTTCGCGCACGATGTCGTTCGCCAGACCGTGCAGGGTGCGGACGCGGTAGCCGAGGCCGGGGATCAAGCCGCGCTCACTGACGAAGGTTCCGACCTGACGGGCGAAGTTGCCGACCGCCGAGTTCACCAGGGTGACAACGAGGATTTCCTGGCCGTCTTCCAGCGGCGTTTCGGCGACGAGTCGGGTCGCCAGCGCCGAGAGGGTGCGGGTCTTGCCGCTGCCGGGCACGGCGACGACGCCCATCCGGCCAGCGGTATAGGCGATCACGTCGCGCTGTCTGGGTCGGGGTGTGAACATGGGTGGGTTACTCATGGAAAGGCCGGGAATTGAACCGCCATCCCCTGACGGGGAGGCTTCGCACAGACGCCAAGAACGCGAAGAAGAAATGCAAAACGAACCGCCAAGACGCCAAGAACGCCAAGATCATACGGAGGGGGTGGGGTAAGAATTCTAACCACAGTCCCCTGACGGGGAGGCTTCGCACAGGCACAGAGAACACAGAGGAATACGGAGGGGGTGGACGGCATGGGATCAGTCCTGTTTGAGCTGCTTGAGGATGCGCTGGATGGCTTCGAGGAGGGGGCCGCGTTGTTCATAGCCCTGCTCGCCAAATTGGGAGAAGCCGAGGTAGACGCGCTGGCGGCAGCGGCGGATCAGGCCGAGGGCGAGGCGGTAGAGCATGTCCTGGTTGGCGGACACCTCGTCGTCATCAGTCCAGACGCGGCCTTCTTCCCAATTGACGCTGAGGACGTAGGGATGGGTGAGCGGTTGGTAGAGGCGCTGCGCCCAACCAGGGCTGCCGATGTTGAGCCAGAACTGGTAATCGACCGGGCGGTTGCTCATCAGGTAGGTGTAGGCCGGGGCGAGCAGCACGGCATCGCCGCGATCCAGTTCCCAATCGCGGATGTACTGGTCGGCGATCAAGCCCTGATCGACCATGAGGAGGTATTCGCGGCCGACTTCGACCTCCGGGGCGATGGCGGCGACCGTCCAGCGGAAGTTGCGGGCGGATTCGATCAGGTTGGCGGCGACAGCGGCGGCATCGTACTGGTTGTGGAAACCATAGCGCGGCTGCGAGAGGACTTCCCCGAAGAGGCGGCTGAAGAAGAAATCGAGTTCGAGCGTTCCTTCCTGCTGGTAGGTTTCCAGCCAGCGGTAGAGGGTTTCGTAGCGCATCCCCAGGTCGTAGGTGATGCGGGCTTGAGCATCGCCACGCACCGGCTCGAAGGAAAAGAGCTTGCCGGAACGGGGGCGGTAGACGATTTCGGTGAGCAGGCGGGCACGGGTCAGGTCGAGATCGGCGATGGCGGCCATGAGCGCATAGGTGACATCGTAGCTGTCCGGCTTGAGTTCCCAGGCGGGATGGGCTAACCGGGCGAGGGTCAGCAGGGCGCGGGCAGCGGGTTCTTCGCGGAGGGCGCGGGAGGGACGGTGGGAGCGCACCGGGACGCCAGCGGCTTCCAGGCGGTTCATCAGGGCGAAGCGCAGCGCATCCGACAGCAACGGAGCCAGCACGACGATCTCGCCGGGTGGAACGCCGCCATCCAGCACCATCGAGGTGATGTTTTCGGCAGCCCAGTTGAGCATCTGCGGGTAGTAGCGGTTGTCCTGGAAGATGATGGCCTGGCGCGCGCCGCCGTCTTTCAGGCGTTTGGGCGGCGGGGGACGCAGCGCGGCGGTCATCTGCTGGCCGAAGGCACGCACCTCGTCGGACATGACGTAGCTCTTGTCGATCTCGATGTGCTGCTGGCAGCGGTCTTTCAGGCGCAGGGCGGTGGTCTGTTCGGCGCCGAGGAAGCGGCGGTAGCCCGCGTCATCGTCATAGACCACGACGGCGGATTGGCAGAGCGCCAGCCAGTTGTCCAGCAGGTAGTGGGTGGCGGGGTTGTCTTCCTCCACATTGTCGATGATGAGGTGGCGGAAGCGGTTGACCAGATAGCGGCGGGGCGCGTCCAGCGTCCACAGGTATTCGACGAACAGTTCGACCTGGGCGGCGAAATCGAGCAGGTTGTGCTGGTGGGAGAAGTCGCGGAAAAGGTTCACGCAGGCCTGAGCGTCATCGTAGATGTAACGCTGGGTGACATCGCTGCCGGGCAGGGCGGACTTGAGCCGCTCGGCGATCTCGGTATGCGGCAGGCTGATGAAGGTGGCTTTGTTGAGGTTGTCGGCGATCTGGCTGTAGAGGCGGTAACGGTCGATGCGGACGCTGTTGAAGTAGTCCTTGGCGTCGATGACCGGCCCCAGCAGCTTCGCCATGCTGTACTGCACCAGTTCCAGGCTGAGGAAGGTCGGGCGCTGGTCGGGGCGGCTGTATCCGGCGGCTTCGGCGGCCAGCGGCCAGAACAGATCGGCCATGTGCAGCGCCAGGCTGCCGATGGTGTGGATGGCGACCTGGCCGCCGGCTTTGCGCTTGGGGTCGCGCAGTTCAGCCTGATAGGGATAGGCCAGCGCCTTCTGCGGAACCAGGATGAGGATCGATCCAGCCGGGACGCCCTGCTCGATCAGGTAGCGGAGGCGGCGCACGGCGGCGGTGGTCTTGCCGACGCCGGCCATACCGCTGACGAACACGGTCGTATCCAGGTCTGCCTGGGCGACAGACTGCTGCAATTTGGTCAGGCGCATGATGCCGTCCTGAATGAGACCAGAGGCGGACTCGTGATTGACCCATTATAGCGCGTTCGGGGACAGCTCAAGCGAATACTCCATTCACGCTGCTTAAGAACCCTTTTTGTACATTTTGACCCATTGTGACCCCATCTGAATTCTGGTAGAATGTCTGAAGGCGAGGAAGAATTCCACCACAGAGACACAGAGAACACAGAGGAAAGAAGAGGAGATTGGCACGAGTTTAGAACTGTTTGGCAGGTTCATCCGTATAGAGAAGTGGACGGGTGGTCGAAGCTGTAAAGCCGCCGATCCGACTAACGTACAGGGTCAAAATCCGCCGAAAGTTGCTTGCCAGACTAGAAAACTTGTGCTATGATTATAGCACAAATGAGCGCAAAAATGGAGTTATCGAAGTCAACGCAAACACGCCGGGATCGTCTGGGAAACCAGGGGTCGTTTACCACCTCAGTCCCGTATTGGTTATCTGTGATCGTCCGCCGCTGATCCGTGAAGGGACAGCAAGTCACTCCTCTGGAGGAGACATGACAGACGTGACCAACAACAACAAACCTCAGACACCCAACCCATCGCGCGTTTGCCATCCGTATTCAGCCAGCGAGGGAAATGACGCTCCGCGCAGTTCGGCGCGGTTGATCCAGCAGATTCTGGATGAGCATCTGCCATCGAGCGATGGCCCCAGCGTGGAACCCTGCCTCTCGCCCCTGCTGTGGTCGGAGAGCTATGGCCTGGGCGTGCATGGGTAGGTGATCCACTCACCAACAGGCCGTTGAATCGACAGGTCGCCGGAAATGGCGACCTGTTTGATTCCTGGGCACAACTCAACCGCGAAGACGCAAAGGCCCTGGGTCAGTCCAGTTTGCCGAGCCAGCCGCGGCGGATCATCCACTTGACGATTTCCAGCACGGGCGTGATGGTGGCGGCGACGGCAACCACGATGAGCCAATCGGTCAGCGACAGACTGTAGGTTCCGAAGATGTCGCGCAGGAAAGGCACGTAGAGGATCAACAGGATCAGCATCAACTCCCAGACAATCGCCAGATTGAGCCAGCGGTTGCGGAGGGGACGATCCACGACGCTGTGGTACTCGGAGCGGTGGTTATAGGCCTTGAAGAACTGGATCACGACCAGGGAGACGAAGGTCATGGTCATGGCCTGGGACAACGTGCGGCCGGAGTTCATCGCCCAGGCGAACAGGTTGAGGTTGACGAAGCCCGACCACAACCCGGCGATGCCCATGATCGTCACCATCGGGCGGCTGAAGATGCCAGCGCGGGGATTGCGCGGCGGCAGTTCCATGATGTCCTTGTCGGGCGGATCGACGGCCAGCGCCAGCGCGGGCAGGCCATCGGTGGCGAGGTTGACATAGAGAATCTGCACGGCGCTGAGCGGCAGTGGCAGGCCGAGCAAAGAGGCCCCGGCCATGAGGGTGATCTCGCCCGTGTTGGAAGACAGCAGGTACATCAGGTACTTCTTGATGTTGCTGAAGATGCCGCGGCCTTCTTCCACGGCGGCGACGATGGAGGCGAAGTTGTCGTCGGTCAGGGTGATGGCGGCGGCTTCTTTGGTGACATCGGTTCCGGTGATGCCCATGGCGATGCCGATATCGGCCTTCTTCAGAGCGGGGGCGTCGTTGACGCCATCGCCGGTCATGGCGACGACATGGCCTTTGTCTTGCAGGGCCGAAACGACCCGCAGCTTATGGGATGGCGAGACGCGGGCGTAGATTTCGATAGTCTCGACCTGCCGGGCAAATTCGGCATCGCTGAGGGATTCGAGTTCGGCGCCGGTGACGACGCGGCCGGATTTGAGCAGCCCCAGTTCACGGGCGACGGCCTGAGCCGTCAGGGGGTGATCGCCGGTAATCATGACCGGCTTGATGCCGGCGCGTTCGCAGATCTGGATGGCTTCGCGGGCTTCAGGCCGGGGCGGATCGATCATCCCGGCCAGGCCGAGGAAGGTCATGCCCTGCTCGGCGGTTTCCAGGCTGGGATCGGGTTTATAGGCCACGGCCAGGACGCGCAGCGCCCGGCTCGCCATCTCAGTAGCGACGCCCAGGATGGCCTGGCGGTCTTCCGGTTGGAGCGGCGATGGGCCGCCGTTGGTCAGATGGTGGGTACAGGAGTCGAGGACGATTTCCGGCGCGCCTTTGGAATAGGCCATCGTGCCCGGCGAGAAGGTGTGCAGGGTGGTCATGCGCTTGCGTTCGGAGGTGAAGGGAATCTCCTGAAGGCGCGGGTACTGGGCATCCAACTGGGGTTTATCCAGCCCGGCTTTGGCGGCAGCGACCACCAGCGCGCCTTCGGTCGGATCGCCTTTGACATGCCAGCCCGCGCCGTTCTGGGCGATGGTGCTGTCCGAGGCGAGGACGGCGGCTTTCAGGAAGTGCTGGACAGTTTCGGACGGAGTGATAGCCGAACCGTTCTGCGAGAAATGGCCGGAGGGATCATAGCCCGCGCCGGAGACATGCAGGGTCTGACCATCGACGTAAACATCGCGGACGGTCATCTCGTCTTTGGTGAGCGTGCCGGTTTTATCGGAGCAGATGTAGGAGGTGCGGCCTAATGTTTCCACGGCGGGCAGGCGGCGCACCAGGGCATTGCGTTTGACCATGCGCTGGACGCCAATCGCCAGCGAGATGGTGATGACGGCGGGAAGGGCCTCCGGGACAACGGCGACGGCCAGGGCGATGCCGAAGATCAGCATTTCGATGAAGGGCTGGCCGCGGAACACCCCCAGGCCGACGATGATGAGGATGACGATAAAGGCAGCGCGGGCCAGCGCCGCGCCGAGCTTATCGAGGTTCTGCTGAAGCAGGGTGCGGCCGGTCTCGACGGTCTGGAGCATCTGGGCGATCTTGCCGAACTCGGTGTTCATCCCGGTGGCAACCACGACGGCGCGGCCGCGGCCATAGGTGGCGGCCGTGCCGCCGTAAACCATGTTCTTGCGGTCGCCGACGGCCAGATTGGGATCGGCCAGGACGTTGGCGTGCTTCTCGACCGGGACGGACTCGCCGGTCAGGGCAGACTCTTCGATCTGAAGGTTGATGGACTCGATCAGGCGGGCATCCGCCGGGATTTTGTCGCCCGTGTGCAGGCGGATCAAATCGCCCGGCACGAGATCACGAGCGGGGATGACGACTTCTTTGCCATCGCGCAGGACGGTGGCGTTGGGCGCGGCCATCTGACGCAGGGCTTCGATGGCGCGTTCAGCGCGGTATTCCTGAATGAATCCGAGGACGACCGAGAACAGTACGATGACGGTGATGGCGACGGCTTCGACGCCGTGGCCGAAGAAGATCGACAGCACGGTGGCGATGAGCAGGATGATGATGAGGACGTTCTTGAACTGCTCGAAGAGAATGGTCCAGGGCGAGATACGCTCGGCGGCCTGGAGTTCATTGGGGCCATAGGTTGCCAGCCGTTCGGCGGCCTCGGCGCTGCGAAGGCCGGACTGCCCCGAACCGAGGCTGGAACAGGCTGCATCCACCGTGAGGGTGTGCCATGTGGGGGTCGATGAGGCGGTAGATGGCTGGACTGCGGACATGATTAACCTCTCCTTGCGCCCATTCAGCGGGGCAAGACAAACAACCTATCTGCACATTAGCAAAAAGTGAAGAAGATAATCCCCCAAGAAATGGGGGGCAAGCCTATATGAATGTTAGAAGCTGTAGACAAGGGGATAGGGCGCGCGACGGTGCGCCCTATTGGACTGGCAGAGGGTCTAGCTCGAACCGCCGAGGGAGACGGTCAGGTCGATCTGGTAGAGGCCGTTCCCGGCATAACGGGTCTGCGTGACCAGACGGGTGCGGGCGTTCTCGCTGACGGTGAAGCCGCCGCCCAGCAGCGACGGGAAGAAGGTGTTGTAGAAGGCGAAGGCATCGACATAAATATCGGGGCGGCCGATGTCGTCGAACTGCGTCCAGGCCGTCTGATCGACAAGCTGATTATCGCCGTCTTCGGCGGCCAGCGCCAGCGATACCGCGCTGCCCGTTGCCAGCAGAATGCGCCCGTCCCGGATGCCGACCGTCAGCACCGGGTCGCTGCGATCCGGCACGCCGAGGGGGGTCAGCGTCCAGCCTTGCAGTTCGACCGGTTCGCCAACAGCGAAGCCGAAGACCGTCTGGAAGAGCGCCACCGCGCTATCGCGGGCCTTCTCCGCGTCGGCGGCCTCAGCGACGACCAGCAGGTCGAAGGGAATGTTGAGGACCGGGACGGGATCGTTGGGGCGCGGCAGGACGGCGGCCACGTAATCCTCACCGAACTGGTCGATCAGATCGGCGCGGACATCCAGGCCGTTCATGGATTGCAGCGCCGAGGCGAAGCTTTCGACCGCCGCGCGAACCTGATCGGCGGTCGGGGCAGCCACGAGTTCGCTGGCTGTGCCGACGGTCTGG
Source organism: Anaerolineae bacterium (assembly GCA_016788965.1). GTDB lineage: Bacteria > Chloroflexota > Anaerolineae > Aggregatilineales > Phototrophicaceae > CFX2. The sequence goes on from JAEUQZ010000216.1 coordinate 7,314, forward strand.
ATGGGAAAACCGCCGAGGAGTTCACGGGCAAAGTTCGCCAGGGGCAGCGCGGTCAGTGTTTCGTAGAGAAAGCCTTTGAAATCCGTGCCGCTGTGGACGATCAGCGCCCCACGCGGGATCATCTCCAGCAGGCCGCCGTCAAAGCTGGCCGCAGGCGACTCGGCCGCATTCGGCGTGTGGAAGACGGCTGAGGCAATCAGGCGGACGTTGGGACGGTCGAGCCGCAGGCTGGCTCCGACGGCATCGAAACCGGAAGCCAGCAGTTGGTTCTCGAAGCTGGCGCTGGTCTGGATGCCGGCCAACGCGCCGCCGAAGGCTTGCAGGATGGGCGCGGAGGTCAGCGTCCCGTTGAGCAGGCCGTTGACAGCGGGCAGGATCGAGTCGCCCTTGATGTAGGCGGTCAGGAAGGCATCATCGGGCTGAGCAGCCTGGACAGCCGCATAAGGCGCGTCCTCGACGAGGGCGGGAGCGGCTCCGGCCTGCACATCCAGCGCCGCTTTGACGCCGCTGGTCGAACCGATGAAGAGCGCCGGGGAGGTCATGGCGAGGGTGGCGCGGTCGCCGATGTAGAGCGTCACGCCCCGGTAGTTCTCCTGGCGGAGGCGATCCTGGGCCTGAATCAGCGTGGAGAGCCGCCCGGCGGTCATAAGGACATCCAGCGTCGGCACAATCAGCAGAACATCTTCGGACGCCGCCGTCAGGGCAGAATCGAAGCGGCGGTAAGCCACGACGATCTCGTCACCCGACCAGGGCAGGATCGACTGGGCAAAGCTGACGGCATCCACATCGAACCAGGCGGCGAAGGGCAGGAAATCCTCATAGCCGAGGGTATTCCCGGTCAGATTGACGCGCCCCGGCTGAAGCTGGAAGGCAGTCTGGGCGGCGATGTTCAATCCCTGGAGGGTGGCGACCGGGTCGCTCTGATCCAGGCGGATGAAGCCGGCGAAATCGGCCGGGACATAGGCTGCGGCGGGCGGCGCGTCGTCCTGCGCCCGGATGGGCAGGGCAGCCAGCGCCAGCAGGATCACGGTCAGGAGGAGGACGGTTCGTTTGGACATACACCACAACCCGTTCACAACAAAGAAGAGCGCATGACATCA